>NZ_CP037940.1:2114455-2416520 GCF_004358325.1 Periweissella cryptocerci
CATGAGAATAATCTTTTGCAGGGTTCGATGAGCGCGCTTTCATGAAATACAGTATAATAGGTAACAGATATAATAAAGGGGGTATGCAATATGCGTGTACCGTTTGTCGCTGCTAATTGGAAAATGAACAAAACCTTACCGGAGGCGCTTGACTTTATCGAGCAAATTCGAGGAAAGTTACCAGCTGAAAACAATGTTGAATCATTAATTTGTGCGCAAAGTTTATTCTTAAGTCAAATGATGACCGCCGCGGATGCAGAACCAGTGAAAATTGGGGCTGAGAACGTCTTTTGGGAAGATGCTGGGGCATTTACTGGTGAGACTAGCCCTAAGGCTGTGGCGAGCTTAGGCGTGAACTATGTGCTAATTGGTCATAGTGAACGACGAAACTATTTTCGAGAAACTGACGAAATGGTCAATAACAAAGTTCGGGCCGTTTTACGCAACGGTATGAAGCCAATTATTTGTGTGGACGAAACGATGGGACAACGCGAATCAAATGAAAAAGTCCATTGGGTCGTTTCCCAAGTCATCGAAGCACTAAAAGGGGTTAAGGCGGAAGATGCGGCTAAGATTACGATTGCGTATGAACCTTCATGGGCAATTGGGACGGCTGCCGCTTCAGCACAACAAGCGGAAGATGGTTGCTACTTAATTCGGCAAACTATCGCGGATGTCTATAATGACGCGTGTGCCGAACAAGTTCGGATTTTGTATGGTGGCTCAGTTAAGCCAAGTAATCAAGCGGCCTTAATGGCGATGCCAAGTATCGATGGTGTCCTTGTTGGGGATGCGTCACTAGATCCAGAGACCTTTCTCGAACTAGTAAATTACGACGCAAAGTAAAGTTCTTGTGAATTAACTAATAATGTAAGTTATTATCGTTGTAATTTGGATTTAAAAAATATACAATTAGAGACGGTAAAACTAATAAACTAACTGAATTCAAGGAGATGTTATAATGTCTGCAATTACTGATATTTACGCTCGCGAAGTCTTAGACTCACGCGGTAACCCAACTGTTGAAGTTGAAGTATACACTGAAGATGGTGGCTTCGGTCGCGGAATCGTTCCTTCAGGTGCCTCAACTGGTGAACACGAAGCAGTTGAACTCCGTGATGGTGATAAGAGCCGTTACATGGGTAAGGGTACTACTAAGGCTGTTGACAATGTTAACAACATTATCTCAAAGGAAATCTTGGGCTACGATGTAACTGACCAAGTTGCTATCGACAAGGCTATGATCAAGCTTGATGGTACTGAAAACAAGGGTAAGTTGGGTGCCAACGCTATTCTTGGTGTTTCTATCGCTGCTGCTCGTGCCGCTGCTGATGAACTCAACGTGCCATTGTTCAACTACCTTGGTGGTTTCAATGCCCACGTATTGCCAACTCCAATGATGAACGTTATCAATGGTGGTGCGCACTCAGAAAACAAGGTTGACTTCCAAGAATTCATGATTATGCCTGTTGGTGCTAAGACTGTTAAGGAAGCCATCCGTATGGGTTCTGAAACTTTCCACAACTTGAAGAAGTTGTTGTCTGCTGACGGCAAGGCTACTTCAGTTGGTGATGAAGGTGGTTTCGCACCTGACTTTGCTAACAACGAAGAACCTCTCCAATACTTGATCAAGGCTATCGAAGCTGCTGGTTACAAGCCAGGTTCAGATATTGCAATCGCAATTGACGTTGCTTCTTCAGAACTTTGGGACAACGAAACTAAGAAGTACACTCTCCGTTGGTCAACTAAGGAAGAATTCACTACTGCTGAATTCATCACTTACCTTGAAGGTTTAGTTGCTAAGTACCCAATCATTTCAATCGAAGATCCTATCGATGAAAACAACTGGGAAGACTGGGCTACTATTACTAACGAACTTGGTAAGAAAGTTCAACTTGTTGGTGATGACTTCTTCGTTACTAACCCTGCATACCTTAAGAAGGGTATCGAAATGGGCGCAGCTAACTCAATCCTTATCAAGGTTAACCAAATCGGTACTTTGACTGAAACCATGGAAGCAATTGAAATGGCTAAGGAAGCTGGTTACACTGCTATCGTTTCACACCGTTCTGGTGAAACTGAAGACACTACCATTGCTGACTTGGTTGTTGCTACTAACGCCGGCCAAATCAAGACTGGTTCAATGTCACGTACTGACCGTATCGCTAAGTACAACCAACTTATGCGTATCGAAGACTTGTTGTCAGAAAACGTTGCAGAATACAAGGGTATTAACTCATTCTACAACCTTTCAAAGGACGCCAAGGAATCAATCGTAAACAAGTAATTCATTCTTGAATTTGATAAAAACACTGACTTTCGGGTCGGTGTTTTTTTGTTTTAGAAAATATATTGATAGACACTTGCATTTGGCAGGGGGCGCTCGCAACTGAAATTATGGTAATTTAAGACGCTTAATAAGGTGCATTATGGACTTTTTAAGTATACGAGTTAAACGTTTTACTGTTTTTACAAAAAAGTCATAATTTGGACACAGAAAAAACCTAATGCAAACGGTAGTATAAATATATTGGAAAACAACAATAAGAAAAAAGGAGATTTTTGACATGAACAAAATTATCAAAAAATTATTTTTGGTTACTATTTCAGCTGGTTTGATATGGGGGGTAGTGCCATTTACATCAGTTGTAACAGGGCAAACGGTCAGTGCCAATAAGAAAGTTAAGAAAGTCAAGAAGGTCAAGAAAGCACAGAAAGTCAATATTACGGTTAAATATGTAAGCGGTAATAAAATTCTTAAAAGTACAAAAGTTAAAGTAAATAAAGGAAAGAAATTTAAAGCAAAAAAGTTATCATTTTCAGGTTATAAAGCACCAAAAAAAATTAAAGCAGTGAAGGTTTCAAAGCCTAAGACTATAAAAATTAAGTACACCGCGAAAAAATACAAAATTACATTAAAACATGTTAATGGATCTAAGATTCTTAAGAAAACCACGAAACAAGTTAAATATGGAACAAAGTATAAAGTATCGCCCGAAAAGTTTACAGGATTAAAACATATTTCTAGCTCAGTTTCATCATTCACGGTAAAGGGTAATCGAACAATTACACTTAAGTATGCTAAAAATGCATCCATTGGTTCTTTGAACAATCCAGTACCTTATGGTAAAACCATTAAGATTAAAGACAAGTACGGTTATACGCAAACAATTGGTTTGGTAACGAGCACTAAATTATTGGATCACTTTATCAGTGTAGGTGTCGCAATTCATCAAAAAACAGGATTTAATTTTTATCACTCAGATGATGCTGATTTGGCTACTAAATCAGGCGTGTATGTCACTGAAGGATATTCAGACAGTTACTGGGGAAGCAGTGTTTTTCCAACTTCAGAAAAAGTATATGCAGGAGAAACTTTGGCTGGAATAATAACGTTTGATTCTACGCATATCAGTAATAATAAAGTTGATAACTACCTTGTTAAATATTCTGTGATGGATGCGGATCCCGTTTATTTGGCTGTTAAAGGGGGCAGTTCAAATTTGGATGTTAATGACTTGATAAAAAATACTAATAAATCAAACATTAATTTATTAGGTACGAAGTTACCATAATAAAGCTCAATTTAGTTTCGGTGTTTAATTACACGTCAAAGCACTCGCTTTTTCTTTTGCTCGGATGAGGAGAAAGCGGGTGTTTTTGTGATGATTTTTTAGTTAGAAATTGATATGCGTATATATTTAATGTTGTAATTTTCTAAATGAAACTCTAAACATTTAGGTGTGTCGGCGTAGAATTGACATAATCTGCCAAAAACTTCAATTTATCCTCCGGAATAATTTCATATACTTCAATTATACTGATTGGTATATAAAACTAAATAAAGTCGCTTGTCAGTAGCAGATTGGAGTTTAACCATGGATATGCAGAAACATTATAAATTATATAAAGCCGGTAAAATGTGGGTGATTGCTGCTTTGGGTACGCTCGCCGTGCTCGGTGGGGTCATTGCGCCTAGCTTGGGACAAACAAATCAAGTGGCGGCAGCTCAAAAGGTAACCGCTAATTTAGATAAGGTCTATCACAACCAAAAAGTTGTTGCCGGAACCGCTACTAAGGGCGCAACCGTCAAAGCCTTTGAAATTAAGAAAAATGGCAAAGCAGTCCTCATTGGGAAAACAAAGGCTAAGACCAATGGTAAATTTACAATAAAAGATACTGGTAAAGATCAAATTCGGCTAGGAGAACGTATTCGGATTGCCGCAACGAAATCTTCTGCACCTCGGGTTGTACGCTCCCGTGCCGTGCGTAATTCACATGCGGGTATGAAATTTCAGATTAAGTCCAAGACCGTTAAAGTCGGGGAACATAAGGTAGTCGGTAAGGCTTTGCCAGGCACAAAAGTTGCGATTGCCTACACTGATTCACATGGTCACCGTATTACGGCGTGGACGATGACCAACAGTAAGAGTAACTGGCGCATTGCGGTTCACAACTTGAAAGCTGGTAAGCACATTGACCTCAGAGCGACTAATGCTAAATCAGGCGGTAATAGGTTTACTAATAACGGAATTCACGTGGTGGCTAAACCAGCTAAACCGGCTAAACCGACCAAGCCAGCTAAGCCAACTGTGCCAACAAAGCCAACTACACCAACACCTGAAGTTCAAAAAACAACTATCAGGACAGTGATTGGTAACGGCCCCGTTAATGCCTTAATCATTCAAGCGCTTGGTTTGGAAACGCAGGCGGATAAGAAACAACCCGTGGCTGACGTAGTTGATGTC
The DNA here is from genome assembly GCF_004358325.1 of Periweissella cryptocerci. Classification (NCBI taxonomy): domain Bacteria; kingdom Bacillati; phylum Bacillota; class Bacilli; order Lactobacillales; family Lactobacillaceae; genus Periweissella; species Periweissella cryptocerci. The sequence goes on from NZ_CP037940.1 coordinate 2,119,204, forward strand.
TTAGCCAAAAAGGAAGTTTTGAACTTTAATGACACACCTATTACGAATGATTTGATCAAACAATTAGTCGCTAATGCTGCTAATTTGCCCGGCATTACGACCTTGAACATGCATGGCGAATTCAATATTGCGCGTACTTACGCGGATTCAGTTCTGCAAGCAAACACTGGTTGGAAAAGTGAAACTGATTTGGCTGGGGTGAGCTTAAAGGCCTTTGCCAATTTAATGACCATTAATGCCAGTCACGCAAATCTGTCGAACTCGCAATTCCGAACTTTGGCTAATTTGGCGCAAAACAATAAGATTGAAACCTTGAACCTTAGTTCTAACAAGAGTAGCGATTTTTTGATTGATGGTAACGTTGCGAGCGATATTGCCTTGCTTACCGGGTTAAAGAATTTGGATCTTTCAAGTAACCAAATTTGTAACGCAAACAAATTATCTGGTGAAAGTGCGAATGCCAATGCGTTTGGTACCTGGGACGAGTATGCTTGGGCCGGAAGCATGAGTGAGTTACACTTGCAAAATGTTAACTTACGCAATATGGTGCTTAGTGATAGTGAAACGGAGCTGGGACAAGAACAACGTGACCAAACCTTCGTGGCCTTTTTAGATGGATTCTTTAAATATACTGGTGACGAAGGAAACTATTTGTCAGCTAGCTCGGCATTACAAGGAGCAACGGTTGATGTCACGTACTCACGCCTCACTGAAAACATTCAGTATCACATATATGCCGATATCGAACGGCAAACAAATACTGATTTTAAAATTAATTGGCGTGGTCTATTAGATAATGGAGAATTTTTCGCCGAATCTCCGATAGGAACAATTGACAGTGGAAATTTTGTTATTAAAGGAAAATTGAAAACGAATGTTGAGAATCTTGGATTCCAAGTGTACGACGATAGTAGTGACGGATTCCACGCTCTTTTGGCGGTTGATTCTGAGATGATTGATTTTGATCCCGAAACTAAGGCATTTACACTCACGCTGCCACTCGATGTATACGATCTTAGCGTGTTTAATCTTTATGGGAGTGAGCTTTATCTCGAAGTATTTTCAAGCGAAGCGCAAGTCGGCTACGCATACATTGATACGTCTGCTCTAGTAAACTAACAACCAACTCAAAAACAACCCGCTTTCACCAGTTAAGGTAGAAAGCGGATTGTTTACCGTGGAGAATACTATTCGCGTAAGGAATGCCGTTTGCCGGCCGCTTCTGCTTGGGCTTGCGTCATAGTGACAACGTTGTTCATATTAGTATTGGCAGGCATATTGTCCTTGCTGTACCAATAGACATTGGAATCACCACCACCCGTGACGTAGACGGTAGTTTGTGCGGCAGAATTAGTGGCCGTTACTACGGAACTTGATTTTGCTTTTTTATGAGTTGCAGCGGGAGAGTTTGTTGATTTAGCTTTTGCGACGGTGTTAGTTGCAGTCCCAGTTGCATAATTAATTTTAGCGTTGGGGCTGTCGTTTTTAAGATAAACGACAGTGGCGCCACCGTTACCTTCGTGCTCTAAATCAGAGCCCAGCTTAATTGCAAGTTTATCACCAGACTGGTCATAGCCAACGTATGCCAAACGAATTTCGCGTGGCACTAATTCATTGTCTTTGTACATCGGGGTAACTTGATAATCCAAGCGGTAGTTAGGGTGATTGGCGACCCATGAATCTAGAGCATTCTCGAAGTACAGCATCGAACCGGCGCGCCCGGAGTCCATACCTTTATAATTACCGGCATTGAAATAAGCTGTTTCAACGACCAAATTACGTGCTTCGTCATTTAAGCCAGAAAACTGATAGCCGACCAGATGTCCACGGTTCATTAACCACGCGCGCTTAGTTACTCCGTCCTTAGTATAGTAGAAGTTATAGTTGTGCCAGCCAGCGGGGTTGAGCGTCAATGCTTCACGCTTTTTACCTGCCTGATCAGGTTCTTCACTATTGTTCAACTGGATGTGTGAATCAACAGCACGGCCATACTGATCGAGACTGGCCATTTCCATTTGTCGTTTGTTTTTGTAGTTTAATGGTTCTTGATTAGCAACGGTGGTTAAGCCGTTGTGTGAATTGAAACTAGTTGATAATTGAGTAGTTGATTTTTTAGGTTGTTGAGAAGTCGCGGTACTACTAGAACTTGAAGCGCTGGAGCTATTACTTGTTTGACTGGAGGTACTGCTACTTTTGCTGATTTTAGATGACGTGACGTGACTTTCAGCCGAGTCTTTAGCGGTATCTTGGGCACAGCCAGACAAACTCGTCAGCAAGAATAAACCACAGAGGGCGGTAATGAAAGCTGTGAAACGATAGCGCGCATGATATTTAGATTTTTGCATAATCTTTTCCTACTTTCGGTATATTATCCCTAATATCCCAATTATTACATGGCACGAGTATGACTCAATTATAACAATAATTATAAAAATCTCGAAAAAATGAGATTGCCTTTGGTGTAATAAAGAAAAAACGTTCCAACCACTAGCGAAGTTGCGAGGGTTAGAACGTTTTTTAATATACTATTTCAATTCGTCGGTATAAGCAATAATCTGATCAACAGTTTCATCAAGGAACTTAATCGTTTGCTTTAATGGTTCGTCAGTTGTAATATCAACACCCGCTTTGGCTGCTAAATCAACTGGTGTGTATTGATCACCGGCTTTGAGGAGTTCGAGCCACCGATCGACGGCTGGTTGACCTTCTTCACGAACCTTCAAGAAGGCTTGGGTTGAGATGGTCAAACTAGCTGAATATGAGTATGAGTAGAGTCCCATGTAGTAGTGAGATTGACGCATCCAAGTTAATTCAGCTCCGTTATTGATTTCGACATCTGAACCCCAGAACTTTTCAAGCACACCACGTTTGATTTCATTGAGTTTGGCAGCATCGAAACTTTCGCCGTTATCAATTAACGTGTAAACTTCGCGTTGGAAGGCAGCTTCGAGTAAGTGCGTCACAAAGTTGTGGTAGTACGTGTTCGTCAACATTTTAACGAGCGCCGCACGCTTTGAACGAGCATCATCAGCACTTGCTTGTAGTGAGTTAGCTAGGAGCAATTCGTTAAAGGTTGATGGGGCTTCTGACACGTAAGTCGCAGGGAAGTCTCCTAAAATCGAGTTGTTGGCTTCTGATAAAATCATGTGGCCGTTGTGCCCGAGTTCATGAATTAACGTAAAGACGTCAGCCATTTCATCAGTCCAAGTCATTAAAATATAAGGGTGGATGCCGAATGCTTTGGTTGCGAAACCACCAGATTCTTTACCGGCATTTTGTGCGAAATCAACCCAGCGTTCAGCGTAGGCAGGCATAATCATATCGTGATAAGACGCACCCAAAGTACTGATTGCATCGCTAACCAGTTGCTTAGATTCTTCAATGGTTACCTTAGGATTGAAGTCTGGATCAAGGTCGATTTGGAGGTCGGCGAACGTTACTTTGTCGAGACCGCGGACTTCCTTGATGTGGTTCACGTATTTACGCATAACTGGCGCTAACCAGTTCATAATGCCATCAATTTGGCGGTCAAATAATGAACGATCCACCTCATCACCGACTAACAGGTAATCAATGACGGAGTCAAAACCACGTAAAGTTGCAATGCGCTTTTCAGTGGCGACTTGGTTGTAATAAGTTGAAGCAACGGTGTTTTGGTACTTAGCTAAGCCATCATAGAAAGCCTTGCTAGCTGCCCGCCGTAAGTCAGTATCGGGTGAGTATTGGTAGCGATTTTCATACAGCACAAATGACATTGGGTATTCAACACCATTGACCGTAATAGGGTCATAGGCAAGATCAGCGGAGCGAACTTGACCATAAGTATTTTCAGCAGAATAGAGTGAGGGTGAAAGTTGCGCAAGGGCAGCTTCAACGTCAGGGCTTAATTGGTGAGCTTTCTTTTCTTTAGTGTGGCGAATATATGAAGCAAATTTGGGCGCATCCGTTGCAATTGCATCTAAGATGGCGACGTCCGCATTAACTAACGCGTCATCAAAGAACGTGAGCTTAGCGGCATTTACTGATAATAATTCATCAGTTGCCCGTAATAATTGTGCCGCGGCACTGTCCGTGATATCAGTCGATTGAGGTAAAAATGCATAGTGAATTAACAGACTGCTCTTTTGTTCAAGAAGTTCAAAATCACCTAGTGCAGTAATGAAATCGGAACTAGTCTTTAATTGGTCAGTGTATTTGGTAATGAAGGCCTCGACTAAATTGAGATATAATTCACGGTCGACGTTGAATGCGGCATCATCAGGATAAATATCGTGAACATTCCATGTTTCGGCAACGGGTACTTTGTTTCTGGCTTGCATATTGAGCTCCTTTTTGAAAATAAATTATTAATAGTATATCACTTTTTCTCATTGAATTGTAATGATAGTTTACACTAACACTGAGAGGAAACCACAGATTGTTGAATTAAATGGATAACCTAAAAAATAGTACAAGACAAGCTTTCTAAGCTGGCATAAAATATAGGAAAAGCATTAAGAAGGAGCGAGTATGAATTATATTATTTCAGATACCCATTTCAATCATGAAAAAATCTTGTACTTTGATAAATCGCGGGCTGACAGCTTGCAGGCATTGGGCATTGAACCCACGGTTGCGAAGATGGATGCCTATCTCGAACAAACTTGGAACGAAACTGTGACGGATGCTGATACGGTTTATTTTCTAGGTGACTTAGGGATGTTTCGTAAAAAGCAGGACTTCGTAGCTCAATTGGCCCGGTTAAATGGTCAGAAAGTCTTTTTCAAAGGTAATCATGATCATTCTGATCAAATAAAAGCTGCATTGAAAGCACCAGAAACTAAGATTGTTGAATATGTTGAAACTGCGAAAGCCCTGAAAATCAACGGAGTTCAAGTCTGGATGAGTCATTATGCGATTGATTTACCATATCCAATTTTGTCTGTACACGGGCATATTCATGAAGCTGAATATCAACGCGCGGGAATGGTTAATCTGTCACTTGATTCAGCATTCATGCAGACGCGTAAGTTTGGCCAACCAATTAGTTTTGATGAGTTAACGCCAGAATTAGTAACGCGTGTGGCCGCGATTGAAACTGAGTACGCGGTTGAATCAGAGAATAAACGGTTTGATCGCTCAATTGAACGGGCATTTGATGAAACAATCACGATTAACAAACCAACCGCTGGGCAACGCCATGAACTAGCATTGCTGGTGGAATATCTCAATAGTCACGACTTAACTTATGGTGACGTCTTAGCAAAATATGATATTCCAAACGTTGATCGAGTATTATCAACCGATGAAAAAGCTGCGGTAGCACAAACTGGTTTTGAATTTGAAAAGCAAACGGGCTTAGCTGGTAATCCTGGTAGGCACGAATAGAGATATAAATCTGTATCTTTTGTTGCACGTTAATAAGCCTGATTTCGACCTTAAAATAAGGAGAAATCAGGCTTATTTTTTTGCCGGGACAAAGGTATATCTCAGTCTCGATGTGGGTAATACATGGCTTTTATTCGTAACTCTTTACTCAACGGTATGATGAATCGAATTGCGCAGCACGACACCGTGTTCTTTTGTCCGTGAGTTGATAATGATTTCTTCAACCCGGAAGATATGTTCGAGCTGTTCAGCAGTGAAGAGAGCCGAAGCAATTGCCAACTGACGTAAAGGTAAACCGGTTTTTAAGGATTCTTTGGCCAGTTTTGCAGCCGCATTGTAGCCAATAATTGGCGCCATTGCGGTGGCGTAACTCGATGAAAAATCAATATCATGGGCTAATTGTTCGGCGTTATAAGTAATGCCGACAATGGCGTTTTCTCGCAGAGTTTTCATGGCGTGAGTTAAGTGATTAATTGAAGCGATAAGCCGGTAGAAGATAACTGGTTCAAAGGCGTTTAATTCTAGTTGGCCAGCTTCGACGGCTGCCGTAACCGTGGCATCATTACCGATAACTTCAAAGGCAACCTGATTGACGACCTCGGGAATGACCGGATTAACTTTACCTGGCATGATGGAACTACCAGCTTGGCGCGCGGGCAAGTTAATTTCGTTTAAACCAGAACGTGGGCCGGAACTCAACAGGCGCAAGTCATTGGCCATTTTTGATAAATTAACGGCCAATGTTTTTAAACTACCTGAGAAAACGATGAATGCATCTAGGTTCTGGGTGGCATCGAATAAATCGTGGGCTTGTTTAAGTGGTAAATTCGTCAGCTTTGCCAGTTCACTGATAATGTTTTCGTGGTAAATGGCGCTAACATTAATGCCGGAGCCGATTGCAGAGCCACCGAGGTTTAGTGGGTACAAGCCTTCTGCCGCAATTTCGATACGGTGGGCATCACGTCGTAAGGGTTTTAAGAAAGCGTGGAAGGTGTTACCCAAAGTAGTGGGAACCGCGTCTTGGAGCTGCGTGCGGCCCATTTTGTAGACGTCAGCAAATTCATCGGCTTTATCACCAAGCGCATCAATTAATGCACTGAGTTCACGTTGCAAAGGTTCCAACAGGTGAACGAGCGCGAGTTTGCCGGCGCTTGGATAGGCATCATTAGTACTTTGACTCATATTGACGTGATCATTGGGATTAACTAGTTGATAATCACCTTTTTGACCACCCAGCAGTTCAATTGCCGTATTAGCAATGACTTCGTTGACGTTCATATTAGTACTAGTGCCAGCTCCACCTTGAATTGGATCGAGGGGGAATTTATTGGTATCAAATGGTTCTGCGAGTAATTGGTTAGTCGCCTGCACGATAGCGTCGGCAACGTCATCAGCTAAGTTACCTGCCAAATGGTTAGCGACGGCCGCAGCTTGCTTAATTTCTAGGAATGCCCGAATTAGCTCCGGATTAGTTTGCTCACCAGTAATTGGAAAATTAATCAATGCACGTTGGGTGTGGATACCATAGTAGGCGTCACTTGGAACTTCAATAGAACCTAATGAATCTTTTTCTAATCGCATTTGCTTACCTCGTTGATGGTGTGCTCACAGTCACAGCCAATTTTTTTGGTGGAATGGATAAAATCATTGAGCGGTGTTGACGTAATTGAAACTTGTAAATTAATTACCCTAATAATGATATTTCGCCTATTATACGATGTTCTTGTGAAAAGCTCCACATTTGATGTTAATAAAACTAACACGTTCCTGAAAAAATGTAGGAAAGTACGTCAAACTGTCTTATAAAATGGTGGATAACTAATTTTTGTAAGCCGAATGCAACATGCTTGTTAATATGAAGCGGTACAATAATAACTATTATAAAATTGAGATGAGGAATAGCATGTTTAAAGATATCATTAAAGGGTTATTAGCGTTGGCACTTGCGGGAGCTACGTATGCTTATGCAACGAACGTTCACGCCGATACTGTGGCAGATGCCAACCCGATACGAGTGAGTACGAGCCAATACTATACCAAAGTTAGCGCACCCAAAATGGCCGCACGCACTAAACTGACGATTTACCAAACGGCTGATATGAAGAAAAAGATTGGCACAATCACAGCTGGTAAGTTAATTAAGATTAAACGATTGGTCGTTAATGAAAGCGGAACACCGACCTTTCAAGTGAGTGGCGGCTACATCACAACCGCTAAAGCAAAAGTCATTGTCCCAAAAGTTACCACTAGTAAAAAATATTTCATTACAAAGCCAGTCAAAGTAGTTACCAAAGCTAAGGTGAAAAGTTATCAAACGGTTGATTTGAAGACGAAAAAAGTTCTCATTAAGCGTAATGCAAAGCTAACAGTGAAGGCGATCAGTTGGACGAGTAAGGGCTACCCCAGTTTAAAAACGAACAAAGGGTGGGTTTCAGGTAAGAAAACTAGTATCAAACTCATTCCAAAATACAAAGCACACGCCCGCGCAGCCAGTGCGTATGATATGACGACCGGGAAGTTTTTGTATACCAAAAATAGTCATAAGCGTTTGCCCAATGCCTCAACGACCAAGTTAATGACGTTGTATTTAACGTATCAAAAAGTGGCAGACACTAGTGCCACTTGGAACACGCAGGTCAAGATTAATAGCCATGTTGCTAAGATGAGTCGTGCCCCTTGGGGTGAAATTCGGATGAAACCTGGTCAACGGTGGACGGTGAAACAATTGTATGAAGCCGCGCTAATTCAATCATCCAATGAGGCGGCGACCCAACTTGGAATTTGGGTGGCCGGTTCCAATGCAAAGTTTATTAAAGCGATGAATCAACAAGCCAAAACGTGGAACTTGAAGGATACGTATTACTACACGTCAACTGGTTTGGACAATGATGACGTGGCGCCATATGGCTTGAAAGTCACTGGCTCAGCGCGTGCTCGCAATTATTCGTCGGCCTACGACTTAACGATGCTAGCTGATAAATTATTGACCAAATACCCTAAAATTTTGAATACGGCTAAAAAGACGAGTGCAAAGGTTCAAGGTCACACCGTTAAAACGACCAACAAAATGCTCAAAGGCAAGGCGTACTATCAAAAGTCATTACATGTGGATGGCTTGAAAACGGGTACCACACCGGCTGCTGGGCAAGTTTTTGTGGGGACTGGGCAAGTTCCTGGCAAACACCGCTTGATTACAGTCGTGATGCATTCAAGCAATCGTTTTGCTGATACAACCAAAATAATGAACAACGTGTACGACCGCTATGTGTTGAACTAATAGTTACGGCAGCCTTATACATTAGGTTAACGTTACTGATTGTTTGTAAATGCCTTTATTGGTTAAAAAGGTTATAATACGTGTAGTATTGAGCAATGATAAAGATTAGAGGTCACTATGATAAAAAAATTCCTCCAAGGTGTAATGGCATTGTTGATTGCCGTGGGCTGTCTCGTGTTTGTATCGAATGTAACCGCAACTGATGCACCAACGCTGAAGCAACCGGTTGTTGATGTACAAATCGATGCGCAGAAATATTACACGGACGTCGTGGCGGCTGATATGGTTGCCCGTAAAAATTTACCGATTTATACAACGATTAATGGCGACAAACAGACCAAACAGCAGATTACTGCTAATCAATTTTTTAAGATTAAAGAATTCGATGTCAATATCGCTGGCGTACCATATTATGAAGTTGATGGCGGGTATATCAAAGCAGCTAAAAGTGATTTAGTTATTCCGCAAGCAATGGATGAAAAGAACTATTTCATTACCCAACCGGGCAAAGTTTTCACTGCAACTAAGATTAAGACATTTACTGGTGAAGATTTAAAGACGGTGCAACGGGAAATTAAGAAAAATAAGAAATTACGCGTTGATCAATTAGTCTGGTCAGCCACTGGCGAACCGCTTTTTAAAACCAATGCTGGTTGGATTCCTGCCAAGAAAAATTTGGTCAAGGATGTACCCGAATATCGCGTGCCGGCAACGGCCGCTAGTTCATACGACATGACAACTGGTAAATTCATGTACAGCAAGAATTTGCACAAACGCTTACCTAACGCATCGACAACCAAGTTAATGACTTTATATTTAACTGAAAAGCACATGCGGGCGACTGGTGCGGATTGGAACACGAAGATTACCATTGATCGATCAGTGGCACGATTAAGTCATGCTTTCTACGGCGAAATTCCGATGAAAACGGGTGAAGTATTTACGTTGAAGCAATTGTATGAATGTGCGTTAATTAAATCTTCCAATGAAGCAGCAACGGCACTGGGTATATGGGTCGCTGGTGATAATCAAAAATTCATCGCCATGATGAACGAGCAAGCCCAAGCATGGGGAATGAAAGACACGCACTACTACACATCATCTGGATTAGATGTCGATGATGTGGCGAAGTTTAAGATTATTGGTGAACCGGGAACTTCTAAGACGGCCCACACATATTCTTCAGTGCACGACTTAACTATATTAGCCGAACATTATATTCAAGAATATCCAGATGTTTTAACGACGGCTTCAATACCCAAAGCTAAGATTAAAGGAATTACAATTCGCTCAACAAACTGGTTGATTAAAGGGCGTCCACTGTACGATAAAAAAGCCCCAGTGGATGGTTTGAAGACTGGTACAACGCCAAAGGCCGGCGAAGTTTTGGTTGCAACTGGGCAAAAACAAGGGTACCACCGGATTATAACGGTCGTGATGCATGCGAACCAAGACCGTTATATCGTAACGAAAAACATGATGTTGAATGCCTATGCACGATTTGCAATGAAGTAATTCATAATAAACAAGTGAAAAGCAGCCAATTAGGGCTGTTTTTTTGATATACTAGACTGAATATGGAACAACAAGAATACGAATGGGGAATAGTCCAATGTAGGCAATGACTGAAGCGTCCGACCGGAGTCGACGTATTGGATAGTTTGTCCTGTTAATATAACAGGGGAAATTTTATAACTTAATTAAAAGGTCGGGTTAGGTAACTATTGATAAATGCCACTGAGTGCTAAATATTAAGCTAACCTGCCCAATAAAAATAGACAAATTAAAAGAGGTAATTATGAGTAACATTACAGATGAAATTAGCAAACGCCGGACGTTTGCCATTATTTCGCACCCGGATGCGGGGAAAACGACCATTACAGAACAAATGCTGTTATTTGGTGGTGTCGTGCGTGAAGCTGGGACTGTTAAAGGTAAAAAGTCTGGTAATTTTGCGAAGTCTGACTGGATGGAAATCGAACAAAAACGTGGGATTTCTGTGACTAGTTCAGTGCTCCAATTTGATTTTGATGGTAAGCGGATTAATATCTTGGATACCCCTGGGCACGAAGATTTCTCCGAAGATACTTACCGGACATTAATGGCGGTCGATTCTGCGGTCATGGTAATTGATTCTGCCAAGGGTATTGAACCCCAAACCAAGAAGTTGTTTGAAATCGTTAAGCAACGCCACATTCCAGTCTTTACATTCTTTAACAAATTAGACCGTGATGGCCGTGACCCACTTGAATTGATGGCTGAACTTGAAGACATCTTGGGCATCGACACTTACCCTATGAACTGGCCAATTGGGTCAGGGCAAGTCTTGCAAGGTTTGTATAACATGTACGACAACAAGGTCGAGTTATATAAGGCTGATGCTAATGGCAACAAAGAAATTCCATTGGAAGCTGATGGTAACATTGCTGATGGTAACGTCTTGAAAGAAAACAAAATTTGGCGCGATGCTCTGGATGAAGTTGAATTAGTTCAGATGGCAGGTAACCAACTTGATGAAGATGCTATTTTACGTGGTGAATTATCACCAGTGTTCTTTGGATCTGCTTTGACTAATTTTGGGGTTGAAAGCTTTTTGAAGACTTACTTGAAATACGCACCCGCACCATCAGCTAAGCACACGGTTGATGGGGATGCTGTTGAACCTGAATCAGATCAATTCTCAGGTTTTGTCTTTAAAATTCAAGCGAATATGAATCCACAACACCGTGACCGAATTGCATTTGTCCGGATTGTGTCTGGCGAATTCCAACGTGGGATGGATGTTACATTAGGACGTGAGAACAAAAAAATCCGTTTGAGTAACGTGACCCAATTTATGGCGGATTCACGGGAAAATGTTGAAACTGCGGTACCTGGTGATATTATCGGGGTCTACGATACTGGGACATTCCAAATTGGTGACACGATTTTCTCAGGTAAGAAGCAAATTCAATTTGAAGATTTGCCAACTTTCACGCCTGAATTATTCATGCGCGTGTCAGCTAAAAATGTTATGAAGCAAAAGTCTTTCCACAAGGGGATTGCTCAACTTGTGCAAGAAGGAACGATTCAGTTGTATTCTGCTTGGTCTTCAGGCGACTACATTCTGGGTGCCGTGGGACAATTGCAGTTTGAAGTGTTCAAGTTCCGGATGGAAAATGAATATAATTCTGAAATTGTGCTCGAACCAATGGGTCACAAGATTGCGCGGTGGATTAATCCAGAACAATTGGATGAAAAGATGGCGTCATCACGTAATTTGTTAGTACGTGACCGCTTTGAACAACCACTGTTCTTGTTTGAAAACCAATTTGCAGAGCGTTGGTTTAAAGATAAGTATCCTAAGGTTGAACTCGAATCTAAACTATAATGAAAAAGGATTCTAAATAGTCTGACGTGGGATTGAATAAACTTGGCCACTACGTGCCAGTAAATTACTTGGCGCACCGCGCTGGAAGCACATGTTCAAGCCGAAGTGCGGTCTTGAACAACTCGGATAAGCTGGGATTCTAAGGAATAAATTCCTAAGAATCCTCATCTCATCCTCAGCGGCGACATGTGTTGCACACATATCACCCCAGTCGCGGTGTAAAGGCTGCGCCCGCCAAGCAATTTACCGTCACTCCGTTAACTAGAACTAATTCTCAAACTTGCGAAAAACAGTTATCAACCATAGGTCGTAGTAGCATGGAAAAAACTGAGGACCATTAGCGCCCCAGTAATTCGATGATTGAAAAGTACAGAAACGAAAATTCCGCGCTAGAATAAATACAACCTAAAAAGGATTCTAAAACTGAAGGGCTCCAAAAAACTTAGACAATTTAATATTTATGCCGCAAGGGCTTGATTCCGAATTTCAACAGGGGTCAAGCCCTTGTTTTTTCGTGAGATGCGAACGTTGTTGAACCGTGAGACATATCGCGAAAAGCTTTCTTTGAATTGATCAATTGATACGAATTCTTTTCGCCAAATGAATTCACGTTTAGCCAAGCTAAAGAAACTTTCCATTGGCGCATTATCCAAACAGTTTCCTTTACGAGACATACTTTGAATTAAACCTACTTCATCTAGACGGTTTTGGTAACGTGGAAGTTGATACAGTGTTCCCTGGTCGCTATGCAGAATTGGTTGGACGCCATCAGGTAATACTTGTTGTAATTGATCAACACAGGCGGTTACTTGTGCCATATTTGGTGACGTCCGAATATCATATGCCAATATTTCTTTGCTATACATGTCGATAACCGCAGCTAAATATAGTTTGGTACCTAATAAATTTATTTGAGTCACATCAGTGGTTAACACGGTGTACGGCTGTGTAACCACAAACTTACTCTTACGCCCACTTGTAACTACGTAGTCACGACGAACTAGGTTCTCAGCGACTTTTCCGTGCTCTCCTTTGTAAGATGAAAACTTGCCAGATTTTGTCCAGTAACACGTTGGCATTAGCTTGATTGAACGCATAATGCGGCGGACAGTTTCATCATCGAAGACATAGCCAAATAAGAATAGTTCATCTTGGATCCGGCGATAACCATAAGTTTCATCACTACCAGCGTAAAGCCATTTAATAAGATCTTTGACTTCACTATATTTGTCGTAATTCAAACGTGCTCGATTGTAGTAAAATGTCTTGCGATTTAAACCTACGAACTCAAGTAAATCTTCCAGTTTGAATTGATGCCTTAACGATTCAACTACTTGCGTAAGTTCTTTATTCGTTGCTTTTCCATCGCCAAGGCTTCTAATTTTTTTGAGACCGCTAGCTCCAATTCGGCACGGTAAAGTCGCTGTTTTAACTCTAGATTTTCTTGAATTTAACTTGTCAGTTTCAGATTTTAGGTTTGTGGTTTTAGGAATTTGTCATATGCTTATTAGGCCTGCCTCGCTTGGCTTTTAGCGCATCAATTCCGCCTACATCGAATCGCGTTTGCCAGTGAATCACCATACTCGGTTCAATGTCGAATTTAATCGCAGTTTCTGTAATGCTTAAGCCATTAGTTAACATGTAGTCTAATATAGATAGCTTTTCATTACCATCAAAAAATCTCTTTGATTGCTTACGCTTTAATGAATCAAAACCATGAAGTTCTGCTTTTCTGATCCAACGCCTTATCACTGAATCAGGAATGTTATATTTCTTACTCAATCCGCGCTGGCTAATACTTCCAGTTCGATATTCTTTCACTATCTCAATTTTTTGTTCGATTGTATATTTTGCCATAATAAAAGGGCTCCAAGTCAGTTAGATTTTGTCTAACTTTCTTGGAGCCCTTCAAACTCATTAAATTGAGCTTTAGAATCCTTTTTTGCTGATGTTATTTAGAGGCTTCAATGGTGATTGTATAGGTTTTTTCTGTATTTACCGTGAACTTTAGTAAGGTTTGGAGTAATAGCAAGATCCAACCAATTGACATACTAGCGCTAATTAGTTCAAAACTAGTCAAGGAGAAGTAGCCGACAAACAAGAATAGAATCAGCGCAATGATGAGCCCAATCGCAATAGCATATGATACTTGGAGAAATTCACGACTGATATTGGGAATTAACCATCTAAGGCCAATAATCAGGGCAATGATGAACAACACTAAAATTCGGGCTGATTGATCGTGGAGGATGTGCATAATGCCATCACCGTTATTCGGAATTAAACCAACTGCACCAAAGCTGGTAGCAGTTAGCGTAAGTAGCACGCGTAAGGTCGTCAGACGCAGGCTTTTATAATGGGCTTGATGAATGGCAACGAATAAGTAATCGATTAAGGCAATCATTAAGAGAGCAGAAAGGACTAAAGTAAGGTTAAATTCCCAACTTTTATTGGCATCAGTCGTACCTAAAAAGCTAAAATTGCGATGCCACCATTTTAAACTGCTGTTACTAATCATGGCTAACGTCATACCACCAATGATAACGGTCATTAATAAATTAATAATAAGACTCGGCGTAATTGAGAGTGCTAAGTTTATCATCGTGTAATTGATGATCGCCACAAAAATGAAGAAGAGAATTGTGGCGGTGTAAACATCGAAGTTAGCACCTACAAAAAGGGTTCCCAACAATTCAAACGTTCCAATGAGAACTAAGAAGAGCATGCTACCAAAGGCAATTGCAATCGTCGGGAAGTTTCGCCAGTAGATTTTTTCGACAGTCGTATTGCGCCGCCGTCTTTTTTGCGAAATGAAGATAATTGAAAAGACAATAAACCCGGTTAATGTTCCGAGTAAAAAGGTCATATTTTCCAGCGAATTATTACCAGTGAGGGGTACCAATGATTGCCCAGCTAGAGTAAAACGAATGAAAAACAGAATTGTCGCAAGAATGGTTGGCGTAATAAAATACCGCAGTGACATACTTTGTTTTTCACGAGGATCCGGATTTTGATTAAGTTGCAGTTTATTATCATTAACTGTTAACTGCACCGGTTTGTGGGGGTCAATATCAAGTTGATTAATAATTTCCGGTGGTAAAGTAATATGTTTGTCGTCCATTGTTATAAAAGCTCCTTTGTAATTGCAGTGAACAAAGGAAATGGGATTTCTTTTGTTGTACAACATAATATGTAAGAGATTCCAGCAAAACAATAATTGAATTTGCCGGAACTTTTTGCGCTAATGCTTAGTAACTGTAAAAATAGCTTTTAATCGGAAAAATTACGATTGGTATATTGTGACAAGCTAGGAACAATCACGCAATAAACCTTATTAAGTTTAACGTGTGTATTGCGTGGTTGTTAAACCAACTTCACATAAAGACTTGTAACCCAACCAATATCAGTGAGTTGGTACCAATCAACGCCACTTGGGTCATCGATAATTTCGCTGATTTGGACTTGAGCACCATCACGAATTTCGCCGATGATTCGACCATAAGGTGAGGAATAGACAGCAGTATACTGGTCAGGCACAAAGTCGATGACAGCATTTTGTTGAACTTGGGTTGTTTCCCATGAAGGGCTAACCAATTCGGCGGCAATTTGAGCATCAGTTCGGCTAGTTTCGCGCAGGTCGACGTTATGGCGGTCATATTCAACCCACCGACGTTCGCCAACATTGTACCAAAATTTACCTTGCGTCGTGGCGACACGGAAGGTTGTTTTGGCAACCGTATCTGGCTGGAGGTATTCACCAGTTGGCTCGCCATCCGTTTCATCGAATAATGGTGTGGGTTCTTTTACTTGAACGAATGAGTTAATTACTTGAGTTTCGGCCCAATCAGCACGGCGCATAAATAAACGGACACTTTGGGTGGCGTTGGTGAATTGACCATTCAAATCACCATCATTTTGGATGAGCTTATAAGCTGGTAAATGTGGCATCTGAACTTGGTAGTTTTCTCCGAGCATTCCTGAGAGAATAGTTGGCCCCGTCAATTCTTCATGGGTGTCGATATCTTCGACGTAGACCCACACAGGAACGCCATTTGGTTGGCTTACTGTCATTTTTTATTTTCCTCCAATTATTTGGTTCTATTCCGTCTGACGTGGTATTGAATAAAATTGGTCACTACGTGCCGGTAAATTGCTTGGCGCACCACGCTGGAAGCACATTGCCAAGCCGAAGTGCGGTCTTGGCAAACTCGGACAAGCTGGGAGTCTAAGGAATAAATTCCTAAGGCTCCTCATCTTATCCTCAGCGGAAATATGTGTGAAGCAATTTACAGGCACTCCGTTAGTTAGTAATAATGTTCAAACT
This sequence comes from Periweissella cryptocerci, assembly GCF_004358325.1. NCBI lineage: Bacteria > Bacillati > Bacillota > Bacilli > Lactobacillales > Lactobacillaceae > Periweissella > Periweissella cryptocerci. The sequence goes on from NZ_CP037940.1 coordinate 2,135,542, forward strand.
AGCAAAAAAGTCGTAGGGGTGCAGATTCAAACAAATCAGTTATCGCTGATTTTGCGATGTGCTCAAACTAGTGCTTAATGGATATTCCGTGGTACGTGAGTATTTTTAAACAAAAGTATAGACATGAGAATCCCACGCTAGAATAAATAGAGTCAATTATTTTACATACATATACTTAAGTATAGACAATAAAAGCTCGTGAACCAAATTAGATTCACGAGCTTTTAATTTTTTTAATGATTGTTGAACCACTCCGAGGACGGTGAGTTTAGTACCAACCGTGACGTTGAATATGGTTCCATGCTTTTTTAGGTGTACCATAACGTGCCTTGATGTACTTCGTACCGTGCTTAGCTTGACCTTTGGCTGATAAATCACGGACACCCGTTGTTTGGAATAACCCAACGTAACGGCCATTCCGGGCTTTTAACTTCCAACCTGATTCGTAGCTGATTACTTTACCGAGGTACTTTTGTTGAGTTTTACCCCATTTGTGTTTGCTTTTGGCATAACCGTAAACAATTTGTTTCGTAGTTTGTTTTTTAGCTTTCTTAGCCTTCTTTGCTTTTTTAGCCTTTTTGGCTTTCTTAGCCAATTTAGCTTTTTTTAGGGCTTTCTTAGACTTAGTTGTTTTGTGAGTCGTAGCAGCTGCTGCGTTAGTTGGCGTGTAGCTAGCAATTGAACCAGCAAAAGTAAAAAGCGCCAAGACCATCATTAAAGTTAATTTTATTTTCTTCGTCATATTTATCATGTAGTTCATACTACAGGGTAATGATGACGAGAAGATTAATCGAATGTTGAAATGTTGCGTCGATTGTTGCAACGCTGTGACATAGTAGGTGGTACCTTATAATTTTGTTAGCCATAAGCGAAGCAGTCAGTGGGTGGTGATGGTAAATTCACAATGTTATAAGTATGGCCTGACGTAGTAATGTGGTTTCGGTGTGGCCCGCAAAGCGCTGTGCGGACAAGCAGTAGTGGAGCTATTTATTCTAGCGTGGTGAAAACGTGGCTAACCAAGAAAATCGACATCCTATATCAATAACATATCGATTTCACAAACCAATTTTGATTAGTGTTGTTCTACATATGATAAATTTTGAACAACTGCTGAATTGCTAATCGATTAATATTGCTCCTTATTTCAGCGGCTCAGCTGTTTTTCAATGTATTTCGGCCCCGACGATTGTTTTTCGCTAGTTTGAGAATTATTACTAATTTGCTGGCACGTAGTGGTCAATATTATTCAATTCCACGTCAGACGGAATAGAGCCACAGTAGTATATGGCTCATAAATTCTATGAAAATAGCACCAATAAAAAAAGCCACCGTTATTAACAGTGACTTTTTTAACTAGTTATTATTCTGTAGTTGTGTCTGAATCTGTGCCAGCAGCGATTGCGACTGGTTTAGCTTCAGTTTTAGCAGCAATTGTGATTTCGTCATCGACTAATGTTGCTTCCAAGTCATGAACGTCAGCGTTATCTAAGTAGAAGTCCGCAACCCGGTCTTCAATTTGTTCTTGGATGACACGACGGAGTGGACGGGCACCCATCGCTGGGTTATATCCCAAGTCAACTAACTTATTAGCAACTTCATCAGTAACATCTAGGTGCAAGTCTTGGCTAGCAATCATGTCATTAACATCAGTTAACATCAAACGCACGATTGAGTTTAAGTCTTCTTTGCTTAAGCTGTTGAATTCAATGATGTCGTCGAAACGGTTCAAGAATTCTGGCTTGAAGTAGTTACCTAATTTATCCATGATGCTGTGTGTTGTACCATCAGCTTCAGCACCAAATCCGAGTTTAGCTTCTGCATCACCGGAGCCGGCATTTGAAGTCATGATAATCACAGTGTCCTTGAATGAAACGGTGTGACCTTGAGCATCGGTCATCCGACCATCGTCCAAGACTTGTAAGAACATGTGCATAACATCAGGGTGTGCTTTTTCAATTTCATCCAACAGAATTAATGAGTATGGGTGACGACGAACTTGTTCAGTTAATTGACCAGCTTCTTCGTAACCAACGTAACCAGCAGGGGCACCAATTAACTTAGAAACACTGTGCTTTTCCATGTATTCTGACATGTCAAAACGAATCATTGAATCTTCTGAGCCAAAGAGTTCCTTCGCTAATTGCTTAGCAGTTTCAGTCTTACCAACCCCAGTAGGACCAACGAATAAGAATGAGCCAATGGGACGACCAGATTTATTGAAGCCCACCCGGTTACGACGAATGGCACGAGCAACCTTGTTAACTGCTTCATCTTGGCCGATAACGTGTTCTTCCAAGTGCTTGTCCAAGTCACGTAATTGACCAGCTTCTGATTCTTTCAAATCACCAACTGGAATCCCAGTTTTTTCTTCAACAATCGCTTCCATGTCTTTGTCAGTAATGATGTCAGCGTTTGGCGCTTGTGGGTTTTCTTCGATGTCCTTTTTAGTACGTTCTAATTGGGCAACTTGATCACGCCAGTAACCAGCTTTTTCAAAATCTTCGCGTTCGATGGCTGCTTGTTTTTGTGCTTCAGCTGAGTTAATCTTCGTTTGTAATTCCTTAGGATCAGCAACCTTTAAACCTAAGTTCTTGCGTGAACCAGCTTCATCAAGCAAGTCAATTGCCTTATCAGGAAGGAAACGGTCTTGGATGTAGCGAGCTGACAATTTCACGGCAGCTTCGATAGCTTCGTCAGTGTACTTCACGTTGTGGTAATCTTCATATTTCTTTTGAATCCCTTTTAAAATAGCGAGGGCTTCATCTTCCGAAGGTTCATTGACAGTAACTGGTTGGAACCGGCGAGCTAAAGCTGGATCCTTTTCGATTTGACGGTATTCGTTCAAAGTTGTGGCCCCAACAAGTTGGAATTCGCCACGTGCAAGGGCTGGCTTTAAGACGTTCCCAGCATCCATACCACCTTCGGCATTCCCAGCGCCCATGATTTCGTGAATTTCATCAATGAACAGAATGATGTTTTCACTCTTTGAAACTTCATCCATCAATTTTTGCATGCGTTCTTCAAATTGACCGCGGACACCAGTACCTTGAACTAGTGAAACAACATCAAGTCGGTAAACTTCTTTGTCTTGTAGTTTTTCTGGGACATCACCGCTAACGATAGCTTGAGCCAAGCCTTCGACAACAGCGGTTTTACCAACCCCGGCTTCACCAATTAAGACTGGGTTGTTCTTAGTACGGCGGTTCAAAATTTCAACCACACGGGCGATTTCTTTATCACGGCCAATCACGGGATCTAAGTGACCTTGGCGCGCCATTTCAGTTAAGTTCAAACCAAATTCGGCTAATAAACTATCGCCATCACCGTTGTTACCGTTACCTTGTTGCATTTGTGGCCGTTGGTTACCACGTTGTTGTGCGCCTTGTTGTGCTTGTTGACCGTTCATGGCGCGGAAAATATCATCGATTGAGTTAAAGCCGAATGGATCGTTCATCATATTTGAGTTACCCCCGTTTTTCATTTCGTTTTGCAATTGTTGGTAGCAATTAGGACATAAGTTCAAATCGACTACCTGACCATTAATGTTCATTGACATGTGAATGGTCGCTTGGTTCTTTTTACAATTTTGACATAGCATAGTTTGTACCTCGTTTCGTAAAGTGTTTATCTACGTATTATTTAAGGTCGAAAGTTCGATCAAATTGTCTGACCTTTCTTGACCTTCGACTATTAGTATACTCACTCAGAAAAGAAAAACAAGCATTTTGACTCAATTTTTAGCACTTTATCACTGAGAGTGCTAATTGACTGAACCGGTGCTATGAATAGGCAAGTGGGTTAGCACTAATAATTCATGATTGATGCCTCAATAGTTTAAAAGCGACATATAAAAATTACATATACTATTGAAGTATCTGACTAAAGCTTACAATATGCCGGAGATTGTTGTAGATTACTTCATTCAGCGAAAATGTGAATCGAGGACTAATGTTTTGATATGCCCAGTATTTTGTGATGACTGTGGCTAACACTTATATGTAGAACACTTGTCATCGTATCGAAACAGTGTGGTCATGTGTGTGGGTAGATTTAACTGTTTATTAATAAAATATCTAGTATAATAAAGTCCAGATTATAAATCGGAGGAATCTATTTCATGAAAAAGGTATTTGCAACAATTGGGGTTTTAGCTTTACTGGCGGTTGTAGTTAGCGGATGCGGCTTGTTCTCAAAGGACTCTAAGGGTAACGACGCATATGCTTCAGCAATCAGTGCTGGTAAGCAAGCGGTAAACGATGGGGAATACAAGAGTGCGCAACGAGAATTTCAAACGGCACTTGATAAGAAGAAAAATGATTACGCAGCACAAACTTATTTAGCACAAACGAAAGCATTCGTTGCTGGTCAAAAGGCAATGAAAGCAAAAGATTTTGACACAGCAACGCAATATTTCCAACAAGTTACCGGCGCAAACAAAGGTTTAGATACTTTGATTCAACGCGCCAATAACGAAATTTCTTCTATTAAAGATAAGCAAGCAGCAAGTAGTTCAAGTGCGGCTATCGCACAAAGCTCATCTGCTGCAAGCTCATCATCAGAAAGTGCCACTAGTTCATCAGTGGCAACGTCAACTGTTACAAGCTCAAGTTCATCAGCGAAAAAAGATGAAAATGAAGGCGTTGGTTCTGATAAGAGTGGTAATGACACCAAGGATTCAATGGGAAACAAAATCACTAACAGTGAAATCAAACAAGCGCGTGCTACTTTGAATAAGGCCGGCATCCAAGCAGGGGCTTTCTCAGATTCAGATATCAAAGGCTTCATTAAGCAAGCTTCAGATCCAACTAGTGGTGGATTGGTCCAAGTAGTCCAAGACTTTATTAATACAGGTAAATAACTATGGTTGATTACGAAGTACTACTCGAGCAAGTACGGAGCGGTGAAATTACTGAGTTTGTTGTTAACAATGCCGACTTCCCAGCTTTCCACAAAGTTTGGCAAGGATATTCATACCAAAACCAAATTCGTGGTGAGGCCACCCGTGGCGGGGTTGTGACTTATACACGCTTGGAAACAAATTAATTAAAGTGAAATGGAGTGCGACAGAATTTGTCGCGCTCCATTTTTTTATGAAGTTCATGAAGCAGCTTCCCGTCCACCATCGCGAGCATAGTGGAGGAATACACTTGTAACCAAAATAATTCACATTTGAAACGATGCTTGGCATGGATTTACTGAAAAGTGTGGTTAGTCTAGTACTAATACGAACTGCGATATCAGTAATCGCAAAGGGTGCGTTGATGTTGTGCTTGAAAGCCTTTTCATTATTGGTATATAAACTTTTTGAAGATTCTGTGAAATTAATCAAAATGGGCTATTTTGCACAGAAAACCCCTTGTAAAACGTTTACATTTTAGTTATCATTAGTTCATAAGGTTTGGCGAACCATCATCTGATGGGTTTTCGCCCCTATCTAAAATGTGCATAAACAAGGAGAATTAATATTATGGAATCACGTAACTTTCACGTTGTAGCAGAAACTGGTATCCACGCTCGTCCAGCAACCCTTTTGGTGCAAAGCGCATCTAAGTTCGGTGCTGACATCACTCTTTCATACGAAGGTAAGGATGTTAACTTGAAGTCAATCATGGGTGTTATGTCACTCGGTGTTGGCCAAGGAGCTGACGTTACTATCTCAGCTACTGGGGATGACGAAGCTGATGCAATCGCAGCGATTGTTGACACTATGAAAAAGGAAGGCCTTTCAGAATAATGACTAAAAAACTTAGTGGTATCGCAGCCAGCAATGGTGTTGCTATTGCTAAGGCTTATAAATTAGTTGATCCTGATCTGTCTTTTGACAACAAATCAATTACTGATGTTGATGCAGAAAAGGGCCGCTTAAATGCGGCCTTTCGTGCATCTATTGATGATTTAACTAAGATTAAAGCCAAAGCAGCTGAAAACTTGGGCGCAGAAGAAGCTGAAGTTTTCGAAGCACACATTACAATCCTTTCAGATCCTGAAATGATTTCATCAATGGAACAACAAATTGAAAATGACAAAGTTAATGCTGAAACGGCATTGAAGTCAGTTACAGATATGTTTATTGGCATGTTTGAAGCAATGACAGATAATACCTACATGCAAGAACGTGCAGCAGATATCCGCGACGTTACGAAGCGTGTACTTTCACACTTGCTTGGTGTAACTTTGCCAAACCCTGCTTTGATTGACGAAGAAGTTGTGATTGTATCAAAGGATTTAACACCTTCAGATACTGCCCAACTTGATCGTAAATTTGTTAAGGGATTTGTTACTGATTTGGGTGGTCGGACTTCACACTCATCAATTATGGCCCGTACTTTGGAAATTCCAGCTGTGGTTGGTTCTGAAGTTGCAACTTCAGAAATTGAAGAAGGCACAGTTGTGATTGTTGATGGTTTACATGGTGATTTCATCATTGACCCAACTGAAGACGAAATTGCTACTTACACTAAAATGGGTGCAGAATATGCTGACCAAAAAGCTGAATGGGCTAAGTTGAAAGACGAAAAGACTTTGTCAGCTGATGGTGTTGAATTCATGACTGCAGCTAACATCGGTACACCAAAAGACCTTGATGGTGTTTTGGAAAACGGTGCTGAAGGAATTGGTTTATACCGGACTGAATTCTTATACATGGATTCTGCCGAAATGCCAACTGAAGATGACCAATTTGCAGCTTACAAGGCTGTCCTTGAAGGTATGAACGGTAAGACTGTTACCGTTCGTACTATGGACATTGGTGGTGATAAGGATCTTCCTTACATGCCATTGCCTAAGGAAGAAAACCCATTCTTGGGTTACCGTGCTTTGCGGATTTCATTGGATCGGACTGAAATGTTCCGGACCCAACTTCGCGCATTGCTCCGTGCATCAGCATACGGTAAGCTATGGATTATGTTCCCAATGGTTGCGACTTTGCCTGAATTCCGTGCAGCAAAGGAAATCTTCGAAGACGAAAAGTCTAAGTTGATTGCGGCTGGCGTAGAAGTTGCCGATGGTATCAAGCTCGGAATTATGATTGAAATCCCTGCAGCAGCAATGCTTTCAGATAAGTTTGCTAAAGAAGTTGATTTCTTCTCAATTGGTTCTAATGACTTGATTCAATACACAATGGCTGCCGATCGTGGTAACGAAAAGGTTTCATACCTTTACCAACCATATAACCCATCAATTTTGCGTCTTATTAAGATGACCATTGATAACGCCCACAAAGAAGGTAAGTTTGTTGCCGTATGTGGTGAAATGGGTGGTGATCCAATTGCCGTGCCATTGCTCATGGGACTTGGTTTAGACGAATTCTCAATGAGTGCTACTTCAATCTTGCAAGCTCGTTCATTGATGAAGAAGCTTACAACTACTGAAGTTAAGGAACTTGCCCTTAAGGCGATTGACCTTGAAACTAACGATGAAGTTAAGGCGTTAGTTGAAGCAACTGTTGCTGGTAAGTAAGATAGTAAAAACAAAGGTGGATGACAATTTGTTATCCACTTTTTTTGACCATTTTTACACTGTACGATAGTTATGTAGATTGTCTAAAATGATTTTGTTTTTGATGTGGAACATTCATCCTACATATTAACGCGGGTACTAGAGAAACAAACCGAAGTGCCGTATAGTGGCTAATATAAGAGACTCAGTATGACAGCAAAGGATATTGCGCACGCACTATTAGGAAGTGGGGAAAATCACATATTACATTTACCTAATATCCATGGTCGCCACTAGCTAAGTGTGATATGATTTTGTATGTCAAAATTATTACAAAGTCAGATTTTGTGTTAGAATAATTCAATGTTACGTCAAAATATCGGCGTACAATAAAGTAAAAGAGACAAGGAGGAACTTCGGATGAACATTGGTTTATTTACAGATACATACTATCCCCAAGTGAGTGGTGTTGCGACGTCAATTTTAACGTTGCGTGAAACACTGGAAGCTCAAGGGCATCAAGTATATATCTTTACCTCAACTGATCCAAAAGTTGCCAAAAATGTCTATGAAAGAAATATTTTCCGTTTTCCTAGTTTTCCGTTTACCGGTTTTCCTGATCGCCGTTTAGCATATAGTGGTGCTTTACACGCTGTTCAGATTGCTAAGGAACTCGATTTAGACATCGTGCATACGCAAACTGAATTTTCGATGGGGATGATTGGGAAGTTTGTCGCTTTCACCTTGAAGATTCCAGCAATTCATACATACCACACTATGTATCAAGATTATTTACACTACGTGGCCAATGGTAAGTTAATTAAGCCTGGAACGGTGAAAACCGCTATTCGTAATTATTTAAAAAATATGGAAGGGGTGGTCGCACCATCCCAACTGGTCTTAGATACAATGCTTGAGTATGGGGTGACCGCGCCGGTCCGTGTAATTCCGACAGGGGTGAATGTACATTCTGAGGTGACTACTGAAGATGTCGCCCAACTGCGGACACAGTTTGGCTTTGAAACCGATACTCCGGTGGCACTTTCGTTAGGACGCTTAGCATTTGAAAAGAATATTGAAGATACCATTAATGCATTCAGTAAAATTGTTGACACGATTCCAGCAGCCAAATTATTGATTGCTGGAGATGGTCCGGCCCGTGAAAGCTTAGAAAAACGCGTGACGGATTTGCACTTGGAAAAAAGTATCATCTTTACTGGAATGATTGATCACAGTGAAGTCCCTAAGTATTACGCGATGGCCGACGTGTTTGTTTCTTCATCAGATTCTGAATCGCAAGGATTAACCTATTTGGAAGCGCTAGTCCAACATACACCAATCGTTGTCATGGACAGTCCATATGTCGAGTGGTTAATTAGTGATCCGAGCATTGGGATTAGTTTGAATACAGTAGAAGACTTAGGTGAAGCACTCACAACATACTTAAACAAAACTGCAGCAGTGGGTGATGTTACAAAGCGTGATATTAAGATTGAAGAAGTTAGTGCAGAACACTTTGGTAACGAGATGCTGGATTTTTATCAAACAGTTATCAATGATTACAATGCAAATGAAGAACAAACTGGTGATTCCCTTTTTGGCACAATCAGTAACCCGTTCAAGCGTTGGCATGAGTAGCGGGGTAATAAGAAAAAATGAATAGAAAAAATCGGATTGTGCTAGTCCTGATGCTATTGATTGGTGTCGGAATTTTCGCCTTTTCAATGCGCAATGTTAATCTAGAAGATATGTTACATGATATTGTTACAATTAAGCTTGGTTGGTTATTGCTAGCACTACTTTGTATTGTGTTGTATTTATTAATCGAAGCAATTATTGTGAAAGTATTTGTCGGTAATCGTGTTGAAGGATTCACGTTCCGTAATGCAGTGCGAATCCCACTGGTTGAACAACTCGGGAACGGAATCACGCCTTTTGCGAGTGGAGGGCAACCGTTTCAATTGGTTGCGATGATGCAAGCCGGTGTAGAACCAGGGTATGCCAGTGCCGTACTATTGATGAAGTTTATCGTGTACCAGTTTGTAATTGTCCTAAATTTCTTCATGGCACTGATTTATGGCTCCCATTTTATGGCTGATAAAGTCCACATTATGAAGTATTTGATGGTATTTGGATTTGCCATTCACTTTGCTGTGATTATTGGTTTAATCTTGGTGATGTATTGGTACGGCCTAACGAAGCGCTTGGTTGCGTTGGCGTTGAACTTTGTTAAATGGTTTGGTTTTGGCGGCAAAGAAAAACGTTTAGAACGACATGCGCGGTTGACGGAGTGGGCTGATGAACGCCTGTTGAGTTTCCATGAAGAAAGTTTACGAATGAGTCGTGACTGGCCTTTGATGTTGAAGGGGCTAGGGCTGACATTTGTTCAATTAATGTTTTACTATTCAATCCCGTTCTTTATCTTACTTGCATTGGGATATGACCACATTAATTACTTTTTGATCACGGCCTTGCATGTGTTGATTGTCATGGTCATTTCGCTGTTCCCAATCCCTGGTGGTTCAGGTGGTGCGGAAGTCAGTTTTTCGGCCTTATTCAGTAGTTTCATTGCATCTTCATCTGATTTAGTTTTGGCGATGCTGTTATGGCGGTTTTTAACGTACTACTTTGGGATGTTTGCGGGAATGATTGCATTCAATACTAAAGCGGATAAAGTAAAAACCAAACACAACTGGAGTTTACGGCGAAAGAAGGATTTAGAATGAAACAGAATTTGCAACAAATCATCGAACGGTTAAAAGCGATGCGCCATGACCGTAACAGCGATACGCAAATTCGGAATTTCGATGCTTTTGGAGTTGCTGTGTGTACAGTGACATTCAATCAACTAACCAATTTGTTTGAGGTCGACGAGTTATTTGCTAATCGGCATTTTGAATTTGATAATTTGGATTTAGCGGCAATCGAAGTATACGATCAACTACACGATTTCCAAACGATATTTTAAAAAGCGTGGAACAAAAGGTTAAATAGTATCTAGGTTTACCAGTAACAAGCAGAATGCTTTTGGCTCACGGCAAATGGCATGATTTCTACCTTATTTCGGATAAGGTGAGATTGTGCTTTTTTTATTACGATACGGATGGATATGTGCTATTGGGAGATGTGCTATTGGGAGATGCTAACCAGGATGTTGAATTAGGTTTGTCTGAGGACCTACGCATGGAGTTAAGTTTTAATCTGGGTTAGAATTGTATTAAATTGTGCCTTCAAAGGGCGTTCGTGATTGTATTTTACTCAATCACCAGTATAATTGGATTGTTATCTTAAAAAGTGGAGGAATCACGATGTCGAAGTTATTCAAGAAGTTAGGCGCGAGCTTACAAACTACAGTCGGCTTCTTTTTCTTGTCGACGTTTCTGATTTGGTTAAAAACATATATCGTATATAAAACTGACTTTACGCTCGGTGCGTCCGGTCCGTTACAAGAATTTTTACTTGTTTTGAATCCAATTGGCTCGGCATTATTGTTATTAGGGATTGCACTGTATTTCCGGGGGCGTTTTAGTTACTGGATTATGGTCTTAATCAATTTCTTAGAATCAGTGTGGCTTTTTGCCAATGTACTTTATTATCGTGAATTTTCGGATTTTCTATCAGTTTCTATTATGGGAAGCACAAGCTCAGTAGATAATAATTTAGGTAAGTCATTGGGTGGTATCTTGCATATGGGTGATTTCTTCGTCTTTATTGATATCATTGTCTTGATTGGATTACTACTCTGTAAAGTCATCAAAGTTGATAAGTTAAAAATAAAAAAGCGCTTTGCTTTGACGATGACGGCGTTCAGCTTTTTCTTAATCTTAACTGATTTTGGAATGGCTAGTGCAGATCGTTCGGGTTTGTTAACACGGACATTTGATAATAACTATATTGTTAAATATCTAGGGTTGAACGAGTACTTAGCATTCAACATGTTCCAAACGCACAAACAAGAAGCGTCACGTTCAGCGGCAACTGCCAAAGATTTAAAGCCAATTTTGAAATTTATCAATAGTCACCGGACACCAGACAATGTTGATTACTTTGGTAAAGCTAAAGGGAAAAATGTGTTTGTTTTCCACTTGGAAAGTCTCCAACAATTTATGATTGGTTACAAATGGGACGGCCAAACGGTTATGCCTAATTTAACTAAGTTCTATCATAATAAGAATACGTTAGGTTTTGACAACTTCTTTAATCAAGTTGGGCAAGGTAAGACATCAGATGCAGAAACGATGTTAGAAAACTCGCTCTATGGGTTACCTAGTGGCTCGGCAATGGTTAATTATGGTGGCAGTAATACATTTAATGCGGCACCAGCCATCTTGGACCAACAAGGTTATACAACGGCAGCGTTCCATGGGGATGTTGCTAGTTTCTGGAATCGAGATAACACGTATAAATCATGGGGATACGATTACTTCTTTAGTAAGCCGTTCTACCCCAATTCAGAAAATCCAAATTACAATGTCGGGTATGGGATGAAGGACAAAATTTTCCTTCGTGACTCAGCCCAGTATATTGAACAATTACCACAACCTTTCTATGCAAAGATTATCACGGTTACAAATCACTATCCTTATGATTTAGATAAAGAAAACCAAACGATAAAACCATTTGATACTGGTGATAATACCGTTGATGGATATGTACAAACGGCGCGGTATTTAGATCAATCATTCGGAGAATTTATCACATGGTTGAAGAAGGCCGGTTTATACAAGAACAGTATGATTGTATTGTATGGGGACCACTACGGTATTTCTAATAATCACCGACCAGCAATTGCTAAGCTCTTACACAAGGATAGTATTAACAACTACGATTTAGCTCAGTTCCAAAAAGTACCATTTATGATTCACATGAATGGCTTGAAGGGTGGTATTAATCATACGTATGGTGGGGAAATTGACGTGCTACCAACCTTACTTGATTTATTAGGGATTAAAGACGATGAATACGTTCAATTTGGTTCGGATTTATTGTCGCCCAAGCACCCAGGGATTGTTCCATTCCGGGATGGGAACTTTGTGTCAAAAGACTATACTAAGTTTGGCAATCAATACTATGTCACATCCAGTGGGGAAGAAGTATTCCCAAGTAAGGATGCGAATGTGAAAAAAGAAATTGATGCTGATCAAAGCTTTGTCGATACAACCCTAGAAGATTCGGATAAGGTAATCATGGGGGATCTGTTACGTTTCTATCACCCACATGATTTCCAACCAGTCGATAAGAAGGACATCAGTTATAAAGTATCTACCACTGACGCAGCCTTGAAGAAAGACTTAGTGACGCAGCCATCAAGTATTCTTGCGCGTAATCATGGTAAATCAGTCGCAGACTTATATAAAACTGATGCACCAGAACTCAAAGGTGAAGAAGACGATACAACTAAATAGTGAAAAGACTGAATGGGACAACATTTTATGCTAGTTGCAATCAGAAACTCTGTCATGTGAAATGGCTCGACGACTACTTTATGCTAAATAAGGTAGCGGTCGAGCTATTTTTGCGTTTACATGATTTCAGCGATGGGGTCTTTGAGATGGTTACTATTGAGTAGGAACGACTAAAAATCAAGATATCGCTAGTTAACGTTGCAAGTAAGAAGACAAATTGATTTAAATTGGCAGGAAATTGATTGGGAGGGAAAAGTAATGGCGGATTAAAAACAAATATTTGTAGAAAATAGCGTTTTTTATGTGTTTTGTATGGAAGTATTTTTAAAAAAGTGGTTAGAAAAAGGCGGCTTCTGAAAACGTGGCAAGTTAGCGAAAAAAACAGACTGAACAAACAAATGCGAGGTGTGATTGATAGTTCGGAAAATCGGTGGATATAGGGACGATTTTACGTGATATTTTCAATTTTCATTGGAAAACAAGAAACGTGAAATTCTTTTTCAAAAAGTCGCTAAAAATTGTTGACGAAAGGCGGTGTAACTAGTAATATAGTTTAAGTCGTAAGGGAGTAATCGCTTATGAAGTTCAAAAAAATAAATCGAAATTAGTGCTTGCAATTCACTAGCACATTCGGTATTATAAATAAGTACTGCGGATGAGATAAGCCGCTACGTAGATCTTTGAAAACTGAATAAAGTTTTGACAATCAAATGATGTAAGGGTCTTAGATTTTGAATCTAAGATGTACAGATTTGCAAAAGTCAATTTCGCAAATAAATTGAATCAATTACCTCCCCGGTAATTGATTCAGGATAACAAAAGAGTCATCAAGACTCAATTTTAAATTGAGAGTTTGATCCTGGCTCAGGATGAACGCTGGCGGCGTGCCTAATACATGCAAGTCGAACGGACTGTGGTGATTATGATTGAAGAGCTTGCTCGGAGAGATTAATCACAATGCAGTCAGTGGCGAACGGGTGAGTAACACGTGGGAAACCTACCTCTTAGCAGGGGATAACATTTGGAAACAGATGCTAATACCGTATAACAATTAGAACCGCATGGTTCAAGTTTAAAAGATGGTTCTGCTATCACTAAGAGATGGTCCCGCGGCGTATTAGCTAGATGGTGAGGTAATGGCTCACCATGGCAATGATACGTAGCCGAGTTGAGAGACTGGATCGGCCACATTGGACTGAGACACGGCCCAAACTCCTACGGAGGCAGCAGTAGGGAATCTTCCACAATGGACGAAAGTCTGATGGAGCAACGCCGCGTGTGTGATGAAGGCTTTCGGGTCGTAAAACACTGTTATAAGAGAAGAACGTCAGTGAGAGTAACTGTTCATTGAGTGACGGTATCTTATCAGAAAGGGACGGCTAAATACGTGCCAGCAGCCGCGGTAATACGTATGTCCCAAGCGTTATCCGGATTTATTGGGCGTAAAGCGAGCGCAGGCGGTTATTTAAGTCTGATGTGAAAGCCTACGGCTCAACCGTAGAATTGCATCGGAAACTGGATAACTTGAGTGCAGTAGAGGAGAGTGGAACTCCATGTGTAGCGGTGAAATGCGTAGATATATGGAAGAACACCAGTGGCGAAGGCGGCTCTCTGGACTGTAACTGACGCTGAGGCTCGAAAGTGTGGGTAGCAAACGGGATTAGATACCCCGGTCACACGTAAACGATGAATGCTAGTTGTTTAGAGGGGTTTCCGCCCTTAGTGACGTAGCTAACGCATTAAAGCATTCCGCCTGGGGAGTACGACCGCAAGGTTGAAAACTCAAAGGAATTGAACGGGCCCGCACAAGCGGTGGAGCATGTGGTTTAATTCGAAGCAACGCGAAGAACCTTACCAGGTCTTGACATCCCTTGACACTCCTAGAGATAGGACGTTCCCTTCGGGGACAAGGTGACAGGTGGTGCATGGTTGTCGTCAGCTCGTGTCGTGAGATGTTGGGTTAAGTCCCGCAACGAGCGCAACCCTTATTACTAGTTGCCAGCATTAAGTTGGGCACTCTAGTGAGACTGCCGGTGACAAACCGGAGGAAGGTGGGGATGACGTCAAATCATCATGCCCCTTATGACCTGGGCTACACACGTGCTACAATGGATGGTACAACGAGTCGCAAAGTCGCGAGGCTAAGCTAATCTCTTAAAGCCATTCTCAGTTCGGATTGTAGTCTGCAACTCGACTACATGAAGTCGGAATCGCTAGTAATCGCGGATCAGCACGCCGCGGTGAATACGTTCCCGGGCCTTGTACACACCGCCCGTCACACCATGAGAGTTTGTAACACCCAAAGTCGGTGGGGTAACCTTCGGGAGCCAGCCGCCTAAGGTGGGATAGATGATTAGGGTGAAGTCGTAACAAGGTAGCCGTAGGAGAACCTGCGGCTGGATCACCTCCTTTCTAAGGATAATACGGAAACTTACACATTTGTCAAAACTTTATTTAGTTTTGAGAGGTTTACTTCTCAATATTAATTGGATTTACCCAATTCCATGGGCCTATAGCTCAGCTGGTTAGAGCGCACGCCTGATAAGCGTGAGGTCGATGGTTCGAGTCCATTTAGGCCCATATCATGGGGAATTAGCTCAGATGGGAGAGCACCTGCTTTGCAAGCAGGGGGTCAGCGGTTCGATCCCGCTATTCTCCATTGTAACCTTCAGGTTACAATGTAAAACTTGTTCTTTGAAAACTGAATACTATCATTTAAATTAATTAATCAATTCAATTTTTAATATTTATATTATTAAATTGAGCCGAGAACATCGCGTTTTTTTGAGTTTTAAAACAATAGTTTTATTTCGCTTTAAAGGTCAACTATCAAGTTGACCGCTCAAAAATTAACCGTATCGAAAGATACTAGGTTAAGTTAATAAGGGCGCATGGTGGATGCCTTGGCACTAGGAGCCGATGAAGGACGGGACTAACACCGATATGCTTCGGGGAGCTGTAAGTAAGCTTTGATCCGGAGATTTCCGAATGGGGAAACCCAATTACGTGAGTAATTATCACCTGCTGAATATATAGGCAGGATGAAGGTAGACGTTGTGAACTGAAACATCTCATTAGCAACAGGAATAGAAAGAAAAATCGATTCCGGTAGTAGCGGCGAGCGAAATCGGAAGAGCCCAAACCTAGAAGCTTGCTTCTAGGGGTTGTAGGACAGAACATTGGAGTTACCAAGTTATAACATAGATGAATCAACTGGGAAGTTGAGCTAGAGAGGGTGATAGCCCCGTAATCGAAATGTTATAGCCTCCGTTCTGGATCCTGAGTACGGCGGAGCACGTGAAATTCCGTCGGAATCCGCGGGGACCATCCCGCAAGGCTAAATACTCCCTAGTGACCGATAGTGAACCAGTACCGTGAGGGAAAGGTGAAAAGCACCCCGGAAGGGGAGTGAAATAGTTCCTGAAACCATGTGCTTACAATAAGTTAGAGCCCGTTAATGGGTGATAGCGTGCCTTTTGTAGAATGAACCGGCGAGTTACGATAACATGCAAGGTTAAGGTGGAAAGACCGGAGCCGTAGCGAAAGCGAGTCTGAAATGGGCGAATATAGTATGTTGTTGTAGACCCGAAACCAGGTGACCTACCCATGTGCAGGATGAAGGTGCGGTAAAACGCACTGGAGGTCCGAACCCGTGTCTGTTGAAAAAGGCTGGGGATGACGTGTGGGTAGCGGTGAAATTCAAACGAACTTGGAGATAGCTGGTTCTCTCCGAAATAGCTTTTAGGGCTAGCCTCGGAATTAGAATCCACGGAGGTAGAGCAACTGTTTGGACTAGGGGCCATCTCGGTTACCAAAATTCAAGATAAACTCCGAATGCCGTTGATTTATGTCCGGAGTCAGACGATGAAGTGATAAGAATCCACCGTCGAAAGGGAAACAGCCCAGACCGCCAGTTTAAGGTCCCTAAATATATGTTAAGTGGAAAAGGATGTGGAGTTGCATAGACAACTAGGATGTTGGCTCAGAAGCAGCCACCATTTAAAGAGTGCGTAATAGCTCACTAGTCGAGTGATTCTGCGCCGAAAATGTACCGGGGCTAAACATATTACCGAAACTGCGGGTGCCACGTAAGTGGCGCGATAGGAGAGCGTTCTAAGGGCAATGAAGCTAGACCGTGAGGACTGGTGGAGCGCTTAGAAGTGAGAATGCCGGTATGAGTAGCGAAAGACAGGTGAGAATCCTGTCCACCGAATGACTAAGGTTTCCTGGGGAAGGCTCGTCCTCCCAGGGTTAGTCGGGACCTAAGGCGAGGCCGAGAGGCGTAGTCGATGGATAACCAGGTTGATATTCCTGTACAGGTGTATTTGTTTGAACAATTGGAGGGACGCAGAAAGGATAATGAATGCGCACTGCTGGATATTGTCGTTTAAAATCGTTAAGTCTTGATAAGAGTCAAATGCTTTTTATCTTCAAGGAACAAGCGATGATGAGACCGAAATTTAAGTAGGGAAGTTTCATGATTTCACGCTGGCCGAGAAAAGCTTCTAGTTAGAATACATTTGCCCGTACCGCAAACGACACAGGTAGTCGAGGAGAAGAATCCTAAAGGTGTGCGAGAGAACTCTCGTTAAGGAACTCGGCAAAATGACCCCGTAACTTCGGGAGAAGGGGTGCTGACCGCAAGGTCAGCCGCAGTGAATAGGCCCAGGCGACTGTTTATCAAAAACACAGGTTTCTGCAAAATCGTAAGATGACGTATAGGGGCTGACGCCTGCCCGGTGCTGGAAGGTTAAAAGGATGGCTTAGCTTCGGCGAAGGTCAGAATTGAAGCCCCAGTAAACGGCGGCCGTAACTATAACGGTCCTAAGGTAGCGAAATTCCTTGTCGGGTAAGTTCCGACCCGCACGAAAAGGCGTAACGATCTGGGCACTGTCTCACGAGAGACTCGTGAAATTTAAATACCCGTGAAGATGCGGGTTACCCGCGACAGGACGGAAAGACCCCATGGAGCTTTACTGTAGCTTGATATTGAGTGTTTGTGCAGCTTGTACAGGATAGGTAGGAGCCGTAGAAATCGGGACGCTAGTTTCGATTGAGGCGTTGGTGGGATACTACCCTCGCTGTGACCACTCTAAACTCACACCACTAATCGTGTGGAAAGACAGTGTCTGGCAGGCAGTTTGACTGGGGCGGTCGCCTCCTAAAGTAAACGGAGGCGCCCAAAGGTTCCCTCAGAATGGTTGAAATCATTCGTAGAGTGTAAAGGCATAAGGGAAGCTTTGACTGTGAGACTGACTAGTCGAGCAGGTACGAAAGTAGGCTTAGTGATCCCGGTGGTTCGCAATGAAGGGCCATCGCTCAACGGATAAAAAGCTACTGGGGATAACCAGGCTTATCTCCCCCAAGAGTCCACATCGACGGGGAAGGTTTGGCACCTTCGATGTCGGCTCATCGCATCCTGGGCTGTAGTCGGTCCCAAAGGGTTGGGCTGTTTCGCCATTAAAGCGGTACGCGAGCTGGGTTCAGAACGTCGTGAGACAGTTCGGTCCCTATCCGTCGCGGGCGCAGGAAATTTGAGAGGAGCTGTCCTTAGTACGAGAGGACCGGGATGGACATACCTCTGGTGTACCAGTTGTTCCGCCAGGAGCATCGCTGGGTAGCTATGTATGGATGAGATAAACGCTGAAAGCATCTAAGTGTGAAACTCGCCTCGAGATGAGATTTCCCATTTCTTTATGAAAGTAAGACCCCTCAAAGATGATGAGGTAGATAGGTTAGAAGTGGAAGTGCAGTGATGCATGGAGCGGACTAATACTAATCGGTCGAGGACTTAACCACGAAGTGGTGTCCGGTAAGATTAATTAAATGATAGTATTCAGTTTTGAGAGACGAAGTTATTAATTTCTCAGATATAATTCAAAAAGTGTGGTGGCGATAGCGCAGAAGATACACCTGTTCCCATGCCGAACACAGAAGTTAAGCTCTGTAGCGCCAAAAGTAGTTGGGGGATCGCTCCCTGCGAGGATAGGACGTCGCCATGCTTTGAATTATGTCCCGTTGGTCAAGTGGTTAAGACACCGCCCTTTCACGGCGGTAACATGGGTTCGAATCCCGTACGGGACACTTTCGGAAGATTAGCTCAGTTGGGAGAGCGTCTGCCTTACAAGCAGACAGGTTCGAGTATCTTCATTATCATTGGTCGCATGGTATAGTTGGTTATTACGCCCGCCTGTCACGCGGGAGATCACGGGTTCGAGTCCCGTTGTGACCGTTGCAACATTTATTAAGCAGTATGGCTCTGTAGCTCAGTTGGTAGAGCAATGGATTGAAGCTCCATGTGTCGGCGGTTCGATTCCGTCCAGCGCCATTGGGTGAGCTGTAATGCTCGAGTGGTTTTGCAAAGCTATAGGGATATAGTTTAATGGTAGAACTATGGTCTCCAAAACCATCAGTGGGGGTTCGACTCCCTCTATCCCTGTTTATATTATGGCGGTATTGGTGAAGTGGTTAACACACTGGTTTGTGGTACCAGCACGCATGGGTTCGATTCCCATATACCGCCCTTGTTATTGGGCTATAGCCAAGCGGTAAGGCAATGGTTTTTGGTACCATCATGCGCTGGTTCGAATCCAGCTAGCCCAGTTATTAATCTAGCCTAGGTTAGTAAAACATATAGATATGCCGTTGTGGCGGAATTGGCAGACGCGCTGGACTCAAAATCCAGTTCCTTCACGGGAGTGTGGGTTCGACCCCCACCGACGGCACTAAAGAAGGTACCGGATTACTTAATTGTAATTCGGTATTTTTGTTTATAAATTGAATTGAGTGCAGGACACAGATGGGGCTCTGTAGATAAATGAAACTGCGGAATTATGATAACGAGGGATAATCATGAACGAAGAGAACGACAAACGAGAAGAAGATGCCGAGAATTTAGTCATTGGTTCCGGAAAACGGATGATGAGTAAGGAATTCACACTTTTTGATCAAGAATCACATACGCACAAAAATTTAACCCCGCAAAATTTTCCTGGCATTTTACATGAGCCTGAACCAGAAGAAAAAATTAAACAACGGCAACTTAACGCCCGTAAAGCACATCGGCGCCAAGTCATCATAACTACACTATTGGCCAGTTTGGTGGTGATTGTGATTATTGCCGTCGGGTTATGGTTCTACATAGGTATGGTAGATAAACAAAATAGCGCACGCGAAGCTAAACAGCATTCAACAGCACAATCAATTTCTGCTAAATCAACAACCCAAGTAGATAAATTAAATGTTAAGCCAACGGATTATAAATGGGGAGCCACAGTTAAGCAGATTAGTCCAACTGATTATCTAGCCAATGTGTATGGTAAGCAAAAACAATTTTTCTTAGTTTTGGGTGCAAGCAGTGATGCTAAGCTGGCTAGTCTCGCAAAGCAAACAGATACGAATGTGAGCGAGTTTGGAATCAACACACCAATTTATTTTATTGATGCTGCCAAATACTATTACAATGGTGATAAAACTGATAATAAAAATTATCAACAAATTTTAACGAGCATGGGTTTAATATCGCAGGCTAATACGGATACAAAATCAGAGAATCAGGATTTCAAAAGTACGTTGTTTGCTAGTAAGTTAGTTAAGCAAGATAATAAAGCAGCTTACAGTAGCTATAAGGCCGATGCAAGCATGTGGGGGAAATCAGCCGAGTTACATGCTTGGCTAGCACAGGTAACACCACAACTGCTTAAATAGACGTCTGTGCGCATGACTGAATGTCATTGTGGATAATATTGCTCGTAAGGACGAAAAACGAGCATGTGCTAAATAAACATGCTATACGGTGTGGGTGTTTATAGAACGATATTCAGTTTGGTGATGTACTTATAATTAATAAGCGAAAAGGCAAGGACAGTACTTGACAGTTATGCTGCTATTTTATATACTTAGTAGGTTGTTGAAATGGTGGTATAGCCAAGTGGTAAGGCATGGGTCTGCAAAACCCTGATCGTCGGTTCGAATCCGATTACCACCTTAATAAATTGCTGCTGAAGCGCGCAGTAAGTAGGATAAGTGCTCAAAACGATATGCTGATTCAGCTGACGTTTTGAGCATTTTTTTATTAATATTAATGTTAAAGTATACATGACATCTTGCTGAATGCCGAAAGTTAAATTGTCGAATCAAGGGGGGATTACTAATGAATTTAAAAATGATTGCAACTGATATGGACGGAACTTTCTTAACGGACGATAAAAAATACAATGTAGATCGTTTCCGGGAACAACTAAAGTTTATGGAGAAAAAAGGGATTCGCTTTGTTGCCGCGAGTGGGAACCAATATCAGCACCTGTATGACATTTTTGCACCAGTGAATGATCAGTTTCAAATTGATTTTGTTGCTGATAACGGTGCTCGAATTTTTACAGGAGCCGATTTATTATATGAATCACCAGTATCTAGTGAGCAATTACGGCGGATTATTGAATGGAATGCGCAAAATCCGGGTAGTTTAGATAACCTAATTATCCTGTCGGGCGCTGAGAGTGCTTATGTCAGCAATCATGCAACGCCAACAACATTAGCCGAAGTTAGCACTTTTTATGCGCCAATTAAGCAAGTTGAGAAATTATTGGAAGTGCCAGATAATGTTTTCAAGGTTACTTTTGTATGGCCTGATATGGCAGTTGAAAAATATGTAATCCAACTACGCAATATTTTTGGTGAAGAATTGCATGCCACAGGATCAGGTTTCGGGAGTGTGGATTTACTAGCGAAAGAAGTTAATAAAGCCCACGGAATTAGTCGACTCCAACGTGAATACGGAATTGAAACTGCGGACATCGTGGCCTTTGGTGACAATGATAACGACTTGGAAATGTTGAATTACGTGGACCAAGGGTATTTGATGCCAAACGCGTACAAATGGATGCGTGAACAAATTAATTTACGGGCACTGAATGATAATAACCATGAAGGTGTTCTTGATACAATTGAGCAATTACTGGGAGAAGTCTAATGAAAGTTTTATTATATTTTGAAGCACAAAAACTGATTGCCCAATCAGGGATTGGTAATGCATTAAGACACCAAATGGCAGCCTTGGAAGCAGTCGGAATTGAATATACCACCAATCCAAAAGATGATTATGATATCCTCCATATTAATACCTATGGGTTGAATAGTCGCCACGTTGTCGCCCAAGCGCGGAAGGCGGGTAAGCCAGTTGTTTATCACGCGCATTCAACTGAAGAGGATTTTCGGAATTCGTTTATTGGTTCAAACCAATTAGCACCATTTTATGGGAAGTATTTGATCGGGTTATATAAGCTTGGTGATGTGTTGATTACCCCAACACCTTACTCGAAGCAGCTATTAAGAAATTACGGATTAACACAACCAATTTATCCGGTTTCTAATGGGATTAAATTAAGTAAGTATCAACCAAATCCAGTTAAAGAAGATAAGTTCCGGGAGTATTTCCATCTTGGTTCAAAAGAAAAAGTCGTAATTAGTGTTGGCTTATTTTTCATCCGTAAAGGAATCGATGATTTTGTCAAAATCGCGGCCTTGAATCCCGATGTGCGTTTCATTTGGTTTGGCCATATAAATTTTGCGACGATTCCAGCGAAAGTTCGGCGAATTGTAAAACACGACCATCCGGCGAATGTTGAGTTTCCTGGCTACATTACGGGGGACATTATTGAAGGGGCTTATAGTGGCGCGGATGCCTTTTTATTTCCTTCACGGGAAGAAACTGAGGGGATTGTGGTGCTTGAAGCGCTTGCCTCATATCAAAACGTGTTAGTGCGTGACATTCCAGTCTATGATGGTTGGCTTGAAGATGGCGTCAATGTCTTGAAGGCTCAGGATGTTACATCATTTAATAGCAAGCTACAAAAATTATTGACTACTGACAATCAGGCGATGCGCGAAGCTGGTTATGCCACTGCGGCAAAGCGTTCAATTCCGCAAGTTGGTCAGCAGCTTAAAGCAATTTATGAAAGTTTACTGCAATAACATAATTTAGCCAATGCGTAGTTAGATTCACCACCATTAACAGTAAAAACACCCACGCAGAATTTACGTGGGTGTTTTTGATTTGTTAGTGTTGTTGGAAAAAAATCATTAACACGGTAATCATTTGCAATACCGTGAAGGCGACCATTTGATAGTCACGTTTGAGCCGTAAATTAATCAAGATAAGCCACGTAACGGTGACAATAAGAATGGCGAGAATTGTCCAGAAGTTTAGCGGCAACGTTAAAATATCAATTAAAAAGAAAAGCCCAAAGACTAAACTGACCATGCGTTTAGGAGTTTCATTTTCGATAAAAATTGGTGACATGAAAAATAGATAGCTGAGGATTAATGGTAACAAGGTCCATAAAAATGGTTCAGTCACATAACTGTTTTGCAGATAAAAAATCGTCATCGGCAAGGCAAATGAGGCACCTACTGAATAGATAATGAGTCCAAAAGTATTTTGGAGTTTCAGCCATTTGAATTGGACTAATAACATGAAGCCAGAAAACATCAAGAGCATGATGAAAAGTTCGATACTTCCTTTGATTAGACTACTAAAGGTGAGAATCAGACTGGCAATTAAAAAGAAGGGCGCAATCCAAGAACGGAAACGAGAGTTAAAGGTAAAGAAAATCCCTAAACTAACAAAAATCGTATAGCCAATCAAAACTTGCAAATTAACCGGTAATTGGCCGTTTAAATGTTGGCTATAGATTAACGGGTACGTCCACCAGATAACGTTTTGGGCAATAACGGTAATTAGGGCACTAATCCATGGAATATTACGTAGGCGCTCTTTTAATGTTCGGGGTTGGTTATCGGTTGGTAGTGGGGTAGTTGTGGTTGCCGTGGTTGCTTGGCCGGTGTGTTCAAGGCGATTTATCCGGGCACTATATTCTTCATCCATTTTATGCAGGGCTCCTAATTGTTACGTTCGGTATGCGAATTTTTACGTTGATTAACGCTTGCGGTGAGTTTGTTATCTTTCATTTTAGCAATCATACTTGCATTTCACAATATATTAAGCTAATATAGTCAAGTATCATTCTTCATAGAGAGTGCGCGAGGGGCTTGCCCGTTGACCGCACACCAACCTACAGTGATAGCTGCAAGGTGGTAATACAAGATCGATGAAGATAGCTCACATATGACATTAGCTCATTGCGACTATCCGAATCAAGGATGGTCGCAATTTTTTTATTTCTAGAGAATTTTTCTCGTAATTAAGAAGGAGTCTACAATGTCAGAATATACAAAAGAACCACGTCTTTTCACATCAGAATCAGTTTCTGAAGGTCACCCAGATAAGATTGCTGATCAAATCAGTGATGCAATCTTAGATGCAGTTTTAGCACAAGACAAGCACGCACGGGTAGCGGTTGAAACTTCAGTTACAACGGGACTTGTCCTCGTGTTTGGTGAACTTTCAACGTCAGCTTACGTTGACATCAACAAAATTGTCCGCGATAAAATTAAAGCGATTGGTTACAACCACGCGGAATTTGGATTTGATGGTGACAACACTGGTGTGATGGTCGCAATCGATGAACAATCAGCTGATATCGCCCAAGGGGTTGATACGGCAATTGAAAACCGTGAAGAAGGTGGGCAAGATCCATTTGATCAAATTGGTGCCGGTGACCAAGGTTTGATGTTTGGATATGCAACTGACGAAACTGAAGAATACATGCCTTTATCACTTATGTTGAGTCACAAATTAGTACACAAGCAAGCTGAGCTCCGTAAGAACGGTCAAATTGCTTACTTACGACCAGATGCTAAGGCGCAAGTAACGGTTGAACTTGATGAAGCCGGCAAGCCTTTCCGTGTGGATACAGTTGTATTGTCAACACAACATGACCCTGATGTTTCATTAGTTCAAATTCGTGAAGACGTGATTGAACAAATCGTCCGCGTGGTGATTCCAAACGAATTATTGGATGACAACACGAAGTACTTCATCAACCCAACTGGTCGTTTCGTGATTGGTGGACCTCAAGGGGATGCTGGTTTGACTGGTCGTAAGGTCATTGTTGATACTTACGGTGGTGCTGCACGTCACGGTGGAGGAGCTTTCTCAGGGAAGGATGCCACTAAGGTTGACCGTTCAGCTTCATACGCTGCTCGTTATATTGCCAAGAACATCGTCGCGGCTGGTTTAGCTAAAAAAGCGGAAATCCAATTAGCCTACGCAATTGGTGTTGCGCAACCAGTTTCAATTGCGATTGAAACTTTCGGTACAGGCACTGTGTCTGAAGAAGTATTGGTAGCGGCCATTCGTGCCAACTTCGACTTGCGTCCAGCCGGCATTATCAAGATGCTCGATTTGCAACGTCCTATCTATGCCCAAACTGCGGCTTATGGTCACTTTGGTCGTTTGGACCTCGACTTACCATGGGAAAAGTTGGATAAGGTCGATGTTTTGAAGGCAGCGGTTAAATAAATAGCTTAAAGAGACGAAAATGACCCAATCGAGGGTTGTTTTCGTCTTTTTACTTACTATTTGTACGACCTGTAACAAGTGTAACATTAGGGCCCCATTCGACCTAAAACCTGCGAAATGTGGCTAATTATGCTGTTTTTGCACGTCATTTCGCGCGTAACCCATACCATTTTATGAAACCGTTTTCATTGGAGCTGGTTAGGCATTTTTAGGTGACCTTGTTAAAAACATTATTAGTGTTAAGCTTGCGGTAAGGTCACTGTTGGGCGACCTTGAGTGAACTATCATGCAATATATTAGGGGGCAACATATGGTTCAAATTATTATTGCTAGTCATGGGGGCATGGCTGCAGGTATTAAGCAATCAAGCGAGATGATATTTGGTGTGCAACCAAATATTAATACGGTTACTTTTTTGCCGGCGGAAGGTTTGGAGGATTTGACTGCAAAGTATAATCAAGTAATTAATACTTTTGCGGCAACCGATGAAATTCTCTTTTTGATTGATTTGTGGGGTGGATCACCGTTTAATGTTGCCAGTAGCATTCAGGCAACCGGATCACACAAGAGTGCCATTGTCACTGGTTTAAATCTACCGATGGTCATTGAAGCTGCTGGTGTACAAACAACCATGACGGACATTGAGGAAATGGCACATTACTTGGTTGGGATAGCAAAAGAAGGCATTCGGAGCCTTCCAGAAGTGGTTTCTAACGTTGAACCAGCAGATGTGCCACAGGCTATTGTACATGCAGCACCAGTACAGCGTGCTGCTACACATACTGGGCACATGGAACTTGATGTTCGCCTGGTCAGAATTGATTCACGTTTATTACATGGTCAGGTTGCAACTGGGTGGACTAAGTCAGCGGGCCAAGAACGTATTTTTGTCGTGTCAGATACAGTTGCACAAGATGAAATGCGCAAAACGTTGATTACGCAAGCAGCACCAGCAAATGTAACGGCGAGCGTGATTCCGATTGCTAAGTTAATTGATATTTATGATGACACGCGTTTTCACGGCGTTAAAGTGATGATGCTTTTTGAGACACCACAAGACGTCAAGCGGGTGACCGACGCGGGAA
Source organism: Periweissella cryptocerci (assembly GCF_004358325.1). Taxonomy (NCBI): domain Bacteria; kingdom Bacillati; phylum Bacillota; class Bacilli; order Lactobacillales; family Lactobacillaceae; genus Periweissella; species Periweissella cryptocerci. Next base: position 2,161,890 of record NZ_CP037940.1, read on the forward strand.
TTATCTTTACGAGCGTCAATGTTGGTTCAATGACGTACACGGATGGCAAGACGATGATTACCAATGCGGTGGCCGTTGATGCTGATGATGTGGCAGATTTTAATAGCATGATGGCTGCCGGGGTTAGATTTGAAGTTCGCCAAACACCGAGGGATTCCGAGCAAGATTTAACGACACTATTTAAAAAGAAGAAGCTAGTTTGAAATTAAATATCATATGGGGGTATGAAACATGACAGCATTTTTTGTAGTTTTAATCGCATTTTTAGCGGGAGTTGAAGGGGTTGCCGAACAGTTTCAGTTTCACCAACCAATTTTGGCGGCGTCACTGATTGGTTTAGCAACTGGCCACTTGATTGAAGGCGTTGTCTTGGGTGGTACGCTGCAATTAATCACCTTAGGCTGGATGAATATTGGGGCAGCAATGGCGCCGGATGCAGCGTTAGCATCCGTAGTCTCGGCGTACCTAGTTACCGGGCCTGCGCAAGTTGATATAAAAACAGGGATTGCGATTGCGATTCCGCTTGCCATTGCAGGACAAGTATTAACGATTGTGGTGCGGACGTTAACCATTAGTTTTGCCCACATTGCTGACCGTGAAGCAGATAAAGGTAATGTCCAAGCCATCGATATCCTGAATTTAGCGGGTGTCGGGATTCAAGGACTCCGCATTGCCATACCAATGATTATCGTTATGGCTGTTGGGGCCGAACCAGTACGTGCGGCTTTAGCAAGTATCCCAGACGTTATTACGGGTGGTTTGGCCGTTGCGGGTGGTTTCATTGTGGTCGTTGGGTATGCAATGGTCATCAATATGATGGCTTCACCGGACTTATGGCCGTTCTTTTTCCTCGGTTTTGCACTTTCGGCTTTGTCAGAAGTGAACTTAATTGGAATGGGGATTATCGGATTGGTCTTAGCCCTAGTGTACTTACAATTATCACCAAAATTCAATAATAAGGATGATGGTGACGGTGGTGGTACCGGTGGGGGAACGTCTGGTGGTAATGACCTTGATGCAATCTTGAATGATTATTAAGCACGGTAAAATGGGGGATAAGCAAAATGGACGAAAGTAAAACAACTGAAAAACGGATTACTAAAAAAGATTTAAGGTCTGTCTGGTGGCGCAGCACGTTCTTAATGGGGGCTTGGAATTATGAACGCATGCAAAATATTGGCTGGGCATTTTCAATGGTACCAGCGATTAAACGACTCTATAAGACAAAGGAAGACCGTGCTGCTGCCATGCATCGGCACCTCGAGTTCTTTAATACGCATCCATATGCAGCGGCACCAATTTTAGGCGTCGAAATTGCCCTTGAGGAACAACGGGCGAACGGCGCCGATATTAATGATGAAGCGATTAGTGGAGTTAAAGTCGGTATGATGGGACCATTAGCTGGTGTTGGTGATCCGGTATTCTGGGGAACGTTACGACCAGTGGTGGGGGCATTTGCGGCTTCACTAGCACTCTCACGAAATGTGCTGGGACCAATTTTATTCTTTGTTATTTGGAATGTCTTACGGATGAGCTTTACCTGGTTTACGCAGAATATGGGATATACACAAGGAACGAACATTACCCAAAATCTGGGTGGCGGGATGATGCAAAAAATCACGCAAGGCGCCTCAATCTTAGGAATGTTCATCATGGGTGTGCTAGTTCCACGGTGGACCACAATGAATTTCCCGGTTGTGATTTCAAGTGTTAAAAATGAAGCAAAGAATGTGGTAGATTTATCAACATTAGCTGACGCTGCCAATCGCGGCAAAGTTTCTGCAGCTCAATTACGTAATATGTACGATCAAATTATCTCAGGAAAACAAGTTGATATGTTTAAAGTCACAACACTTCAAGATGTCTTTAACACGTTGATTCCTGGATTGATGCCATTGCTGTTGATGTTTGGCGTTTTATGGTTATTACGGCATAAAGTTAGTCCAATTTTGATTATTGTCGGGTTGTTCGTTCTCGGAATTGCGGGATACGGCACGCACATATTAGGCTAAGTGATGGTGTAGTAAATTGATGAAAATTAAAGTAATGAATATTCGTTCAAAATATAAGGTAGTAGTTTTAGATCGGTTATTGATGGCCTCGTATAAAGGAAATGCGTTTGACCAAGTAATGGAAAGGTTGTTGGCCCACGAGATGATTACTAGTTCACGAATGGGTGATGACACGGTGTTATTGCATACCGAGAGCCGTTTTTTTGCCCAATCACGTATTGTCATCGGACGGATGACGGCCAAAACGCGGTGGTTTGATAATCGTGAAGTGAAATTAATTATCCTATTACTAGTGGCAACCGCACGCAACACGAATAATCAAACCATGATTAATCAAGTAAACCGATTTTACAATTCCGACTATCTGGCTGAGTTAGTGAACAGTGGATCGCCTGATGAATTGGCGTTGAAGTTGTAGGTAGGCAAGTCGCGGGGGAGCAAGTATCAATGGGGCAAGAAGAGCCCCGTAATGTTGAATTTCATTTCTTGAAAATCCAAGATAAGGTTAGGACTGTGGTATAATTTTCGAGGAATATTTGAAATGAGGACATTAAAATTGAGTGGAGAACCCCAAGCAACCCCGATATTTATGGGCAGTGATGAAAATGCGTACGGCCAAGCGCGTGCGTACCATGAATTGACTGGAAAAAAAGCGATAGTCTATGCCGGTGGTTTATTAGCGGCGACTAAGTATACAAAAATTATTGACATGCATGTGGTACCAGGCTTTGGTGAAGATGCAATTTTTATCCAAACAATGCGTGAAGTTGCCAAAGAATATGCAACGCACGAAGAACCAGTTATTTTAATTGGGTTAGGTGATAAATACCCACCACTAATTGCTAAGCATGCCGATGAATTACGTGAAACATTCGTGGTACCGTATGTTGATTACGATTTGATGCAGCGCTTAATTTACAAAAATACATTTTACGAAATTGCTGATCAATATGGATTACCACACCCAACGTCAGTTATTTTAAGCAAAGAAGATTTACCAACCGAAGGGCAAGTGCAATCACCATGGGGCTATCCAGTTGTCTTAAAGGCGGCTGATTCAGTTGAATGGGTTGATTTGCATTTTGAAGGTCGCGCGAAGGTTTATATCTTGAATTCTGAAGGTGAACTGGATAAGGCTATCCGTGATGCATATGCTCATGGTTATCACGGTAAATTCATTTTGCAAGATGCAATCCCGGGGGATGCTAGTCTTGAACGCAATGTAACCGGCTATGTCGATCAACATCATCACTTGCAAGTAATTTCGTTGGGCCACCCTGTATTAGAAGATCCAACGCCTTGGGGAATTGGGAACTTCGCGGCGATTTTACCTGACTATGACGAGGCCGTGTACCATGTTGCTGAAAAGTTTTTAACGGACCTAGATTATACAGGTTTCTTCAATATGGATTTCAAGTATGACACGCGTGATAATACGTTCAAATTCTTTGAAATGAATATTCGGCCTGGTCGTTCAAGTTACTGGGCAACGTTGAATGGGGTTAACTGGGTTGGTGAAATTCTCAGTGATTATGACAATCAACGAACTTCACAAGCAACTGTATATGCCAACCAAGATACGAGTAAGTATCAACTTTGGCTACAAATCCCGGCGAAGATGTTTATCAAGTATGCACCCGAAAGTGCGGCAAAAGATACCGCAGTTAAGCTGATCAAGCAAGGGCGCTACGGCTTTACGTACAAATACCAACCCGATTGGAACTTTAAACGGCGGTTACTGTACATGCGCGCGAACCAATTGTTCCGCAAAAGTTATAAGCAGTATTTTGGTAGTCATTTAGATTAATCAAAAAGCGTGTCACTGAAAGTAATTTCATTTCAGTGGCACGCTTTTTAGTTAACGTTTTTGAATGGCTAAGACAAACGGTGGTTGGTTTTCTTGATTAATAAAACCGTATTGCAAGACGTTGTAGTCAGTGTGTGGTAAGGCTTCGACGTAATCCATGACGGCGTTGAGCTCAGTTTCCCCACCAGGATGACCATAATACACAACTAGCACGAGTAGGCCTTCTTTACGCAGGCGTGGCAAGATTGAGCTAACGGCTTCAAGGGTAGTATTGCCGTGTGTTATCACAGATTTATCAGCACCGGGTAAATACCCAAGGTTGAAAATTGCGCCGGCAACTTCTTGATCAGTTAGATATTCACCAACGTGCTCATGTCCCTTGTGGATAAGTTGGGTATTAGTAATGCCAGCTTCGTCAAGACGGTCGGTGGTGTGTTCAATAGCTTGTAATTGAACATCGAAACCAAGGACGCGTCCGCCAATCGGACCAACTAACCGTGCCAGAAATTCGGTATCATAACCATTTCCAACGGTAGCATCAATGACAAATTCACCAGGCTGGACAACTTGTTGTAACAGCGTGTGACTGTAATTTAAGGCGTTTTCGAGTTTCATTTTATTTTGACCTCGTGGTCTTGGAATCTAAAGATAGCAAATTTTGAAAGCATGAGCATTGTGAACCCTAATGCGTAACCAGCAATTACGTCAGTTGGATAATGCACACCTAAGTATATGCGACTTAATGGTAACGCAATGATGATGACCCCAAGAACAGCGTTCAAGGCAAAGCGCAAACCGTCATTTGACAAGTAGTAATTCGATAAAATAATTAATGAACCGTATAGTAAGACTGCATTCATTGTATGGCCAGATGGAAAACTGAGACCATGGGCTTGAATTAAATGGACAATGTGGGGACGTGGGCGATCGATAACCATCTTCAAAACGGTTGATAAACCTAGGCCAAAGACACTGACGTTCAAGATTAAGAAAATAGTCGCCTTGGCTTTCCGTTGAAAGATGAAAATCAGGGCAAGAATGAACATCAACGTTAGTGACCATTTTTCATTTCCGGCGCGGGTAACGTTTTTAAAGAACCAAGTTCGGTTAGGACTTAAAGGTTCCCGGATAAGATGGAAACCAGCATTATCAATTGCAGCAATCCAGTTTGTATCTTGGACAACACCCCAGGTTAATACTATGAAAATTAGCAGGGCCAAAAGAGCTAGCCCAATTTGTATTTTGGCAGTTGCTTTCACTTCATACTCCTTCATAACTTTGTTGAATTCAGGAGGCCCGGATGGCTCCATTAAAAATTATGTTTTAATTATACCACGCGCAATCATTGTAAAATGGCAGAGAAGTTGTTAAAATGAATTCATTAATTAAATATTTGCAACTGGTTAAAGTATTAGTTAAGAAGACAAGCAAAGAGAGTGAATGGGGCTGTGAATTCACGTTGTTAACTGACGAACTCGTTAATCATGAATGAGTTGCCGCATTTCTGCGTTACAGAAAAAGAATGAGGTGTTGGTGTTTAAGCCAGCATGAATTCGGGTGGTACCACGATATTATCGTCCCGTAATCAAGCTATATTTAGTTTGGTTACGGGACTTTTTTATTATTCTTTTGCCAGACACTGTGTTAGTTAGATGTTTAATTGCAAACTAACGCAGTGCCTAAGGAATCTACTTTCGGCGAAGCGAACACCGTGATGGGAAGTGATTTATCACTTCGCTCAGAGGAGATGAGGATTCTTAGGACTTTAGGCCTTAGAATCCCAGCTCGCTCTGACTTTCTAAGACTACGGGCTTAGAAAGCTTGGCTTCCATCTCGGTGCGATAAGTAGATTCCGTGGCACGTAGTGGCAGACAACTGCAAAATAGCTAAGCAACACAAAAATCAAAGGAGATACATCAATTATGGCTTATAATCACAAGTCCGTCGAAAAAAAGTGGCAACACTATTGGGACGAAAATAAAACGTTCAAGACTGGAACTGATACTTCAAAACCTAAGTACTACGCATTGGACATGTTTCCATTCCCATCAGGTCAAGGTCTCCACGTTGGTCACCCTGAAGGTTACACAGCGACTGATATCATTTCACGGATGAAGCGTGCGCAAGGCTACAATGTTTTACACCCAATGGGTTTCGATGCCTTTGGTTTGCCAACTGAACAATATGCAATGAAGACAGGACGTTTCCCAGCTGATATTACGAAGGAAAACGTCAACAACTTCCGTAAGCAAATGAAGAGCCTTGGTCTTTCATATGACTGGGATCGTGAAGTGAACACCACAGATCCTAAGTACTACAAGTGGACGCAATGGATTTTTGAACAACTTTACAAAAAAGGCTTAGCTTACGAAGACGAAATCATGGTTAACTGGGCACCTGATTTGATGGGTGGTACGGTTGTCGCTAATGAAGAAGTTATCGATGGTAAGACTGAACGTGGTGGTTTCCCCGTTTATCGCAAGCCAATGCGTCAATGGGTCTTGAAGATTACTGCTTATGCCGATCGTTTGATTGATGATTTGGATGATCTTGACTGGCCTGAATCAATCAAGGAACAACAACGTAACTGGATTGGCCGTTCAATTGGTGCGTCAGTATTCTTTGATGTTGATGGTGCTGATAAGCAAGTTGAAGTCTTCACAACACGTCCTGATACTTTGTTTGGCGCAAGCTACATGGTTCTTGCACCAGAACATGAATTAGTTGACCAAATCGCAACTGCTGACCAAACGGATGCAATTGCAGCATACCGTAAGGAAATCGCTTCTAAGTCTGATTTGGAACGGACTGATTTGAACAAAGACAAGTCTGGTGTATTTACTGGGGCTTATGCAATCAATCCAATCAATGGTGAAAAGTTGCCAATCTGGATTGCTGATTACGTCTTGGCTTCATACGGCACTGGTGCCATTATGGCAGTGCCAGCTCACGATACGCGGGATTATGAATTTGCACAAAAGTTTGATTTGAACATTAAGCCAGTTATTGAAGGTGGCGATGTTGATGAAGAAGCGTACACTGGTGACGGTGTGCACATCAACTCCGACTTCCTCGATGGTTTAAATAAAACTGACGCGATTGAAAAGGCCATTGCTTGGTTGGAAGATAACAAGCGCGGTCACAAGCAAGTTAACTTCCGGTTGCGTGACTGGATTTTCTCACGCCAACGTTACTGGGGTGAACCAATTCCTGTTATTAAGTGGGAAGACGGCGAAACAACTTTAGTTCCTGAAGCAGAATTGCCACTTCGCTTGCCACATGCTGATGACATCAAGCCTTCTGGGACTGGTGAATCACCATTGGCTAACTTGACTGACTGGGTGAATGTTGTTGACGAAAACGGTCGCAAGGGTAAGCGCGAAACTAACACGATGCCACAATGGGCTGGTTCATCATGGTACTTCTTACGCTATATCGATCCAAACAACGACGATGCAATTGCTGATCCAGACAAATTAAAGTACTGGTCTCCAGTTGACTTGTACGTTGGTGGTGCCGAACACGCAGTCTTGCACTTGTTGTATGCTCGCTTCTGGCACAAATTCTTGTATGACTTGGGTGTCGTGCCAACTAAGGAACCATTCCAAAAGTTAGTTAACCAAGGGATGATTTTGGGTGAAAACCACGAAAAAATGTCTAAATCAAAGGGTAACGTGGTTAACCCTGATGACATCGTGGAAGCATACGGTGCAGATACTTTGCGGATGTACGAAATGTTCATGGGACCATTAGACCAATCAATTGCGTGGTCTGAAGATGGTTTGGCTGGCTCACGTCGCTGGTTGGATCGTGTTTGGCGCATGATTATGGATGACGAAGACAAGTTGCGTGACCATATCACAACGGTCAATGATGGTACTTTGACGAAGAGCTACCACCAAACCGTTAAGAAGGTTACGGAAGATTACGAAGGATTGCGTTTCAACACCGCAATCTCACAAATGATGGTCTTTGTTAACGATGCATACAAGGCAGAGAACTTGCCAGTTGAATACATCGAAGGCTTCGTCCAATTATTGGCACCAGTTGCGCCACACATGGCTGAAGAATTGTGGAGCCAATTCCACAAGGATACGACGCTTGCCTTTGCTGCTTGGCCAACATATGATGAAAGCCAATTAGTAGAAGATGAAATCGAAGTGGTCTTGCAAGTGAACGGTAAGGTTCGTGGCAAGATGACGGTTCCAGCTGATACAACGCCTGAAAAGATTGAAGAACTTGGATTAGCTGAAGCAAGTATTCAAAAGCAAATCGAAGGTAAGACTGTCCGTAAGGTGATTAACATCAAGGGTAAATTGCTCAACATTGTTGCTAACTAAGTAAAATATTAGGCCTCTATTTTGTCTGACGCGGGGTTGAATAGAATTGGCCACTACGTGCCTGGAAATTGCTTGGCGCACCGCGCTGGAAGCACATGTTCAAGCCAAAGTGCGGTCTTGAACAACTCGGATAAGCTGGGACTCTAAGGAATAAATTCCTAAGTGTCCTCATCTTATCCTCAGCGGGAATATGTGCTTCACACATATCCCCCCCAGTCGCGGTGTAAAGGCTGCGCCCGCCAAGCAATTTTCAGCCACTGCGTTAGTTAGTAATAATACTCAAGCTAGCGGAAAATAGTCGTAGATTCAATCAAATCAGTTATCGCTAATTTTGTGAGGTGTTCAGAAATAGTGCCTAAAGTATATTCTGTGGTACGTGAGTATTGTTAAACAAAAGTACAGAAATGCGAAGACCACGCTAGAATAAATAGAAACTAAAATATTAGAAAACGCTGACGAAATGAAAAATTCGTCAGCGTTTTTATTTTTATTTTGTGTGGTACTATGTCTGCTGATGTGGGATTGAATAGAATTGGCCACTGCGCCCGCCAAGTAATTTACTGGCACTTCGTTAGTTAGTAATAATGCTCAAACTAGCGAAAACAGTTGCCAACCACAAGCCGCAATAGCATGGAAAAAACAACTCTGACAATAGAACCTCATTAATTCGATGACTGAAAAGTACAGAAACGAAAATCCAGCGCTAAAATATTATAGAACCTTTTTATTCAGTTATCTTGAATGGGAGGAAATGGTGTGTATCTGCCAACCACCGAGCGTTTATCCCGGCGACGACATTGGTGATATGAATGCTAAATAGACTACATATTCATATCCATCCCCGAATGATCCATTCCTGACATATCGCGACAAACGTGCAAGCCATTTTTTTCGAGCTGGTGAACGTAATGGGTGATATCGATTGGTTGATCATTATTTGGATCAAAGGATTCATATTGAGCCATCATGCCGGTATCTTCGTGTTCTAAAATGTGACAATGATACATATAAAGCCCGCTTTGGCGCACGCGGAATTTAATTTTGACCACTTCGCCGGGGTTAACGGCGACGGTGTCTTTCCAGCCATGTTCATTAGCAAATGGTGCGTTACCATTACGAGAAACAACTTGAAATTCACAACCGTGCATGTGGTAGGGATGAACCATACCACCGGTCATATCATTAGTGTTCTCGATTTCCCAGCATTGGGTCGTATTAATTGGGAGGCGATAGTCAATTCTCGTCATATCAAATAATTTATCGTCAAGACGAACTTCAGCATCCATCCCCGACATGACGGTTCGGTGATCGACATGATTGCTACTATCGTCAAGGTGTTCAACGGGTGCTAACTTATCAGGAATGACATAATCTGAAGCCGGCATCCGGCCGATGTTAAAAGTTATTAACGTGGAATCGTCGGTGCGTAATTGCACTTGATCGCCAGGTTGGTATCCGCGGAAATCAACCAAAATTTCGGCGCGTTCGGCACAGGTCAGCATTAATCTTGTGAAACCGACTGTTTGGGGTAGGAGACCACCATCAGAAGCAATTTGATAAAATGGTAAGCCGTCACTGAAATTTAAGCGGAACTCGCGCCGGTTAGCACCATTCAAAATGCGAAAGCGCATGACTGGTTGCGTGACGGTGTATGTGGCGTTAAGTGTGCCGTTCACTAAAGCATAATTCCCAGTCGTACCGTCAACATCGTAGTCAGCATCATAGTCTAATTGACCATTGTGGAATGAACGATCTTGGAGGACTAAGGGAATATCATTTGTCCCATATGCACGTGGTAAATCAATTTGGGCTTCAACGGTATCTTGGATGATGACCTCGGCCGCTAAGCCCTGCCAGACTTGTCTTGCAGTTTGAGGACATGGGTGTGGGTGGAGCCAAGCGGTTGCTGCTGGCTGATTTAGCGTGAACTCAATGGTTGATTGTTCACCAGGAAGAACTGCGGCAAACGGGCCACCGTCGGCAATGGGGCCAGAAATATTTAAGCCATGCCAGTGCCACGTGGTTGGTTCAGGTAAGTCATTGACTAGCGTGATTTTGTAGTGCACACCGACTTGGAACGGGATCGTTGGGCCAAGAATATTACCGTTATACCCCCAAGTATTAGTTGCCGGTGTATCGGGAAAATATTGCACGGTGCCTTGCTGCGCCCGGATTGTGCAGTAAGTGGTATCGTTAGTAACTTTATCAGGTGATAATAGTGGTGGAATTGCTAACGGTGATGAGTTCGTGGGTGCTGGAATGATTGGTTTGTAAGCCCCATCTTGTGTATCAAATGCGGTCTTGTCGTGAAAGTAATCTGAAATTAAGTCCATCTGGAAACTCCCCTCAATTTATTAATGTTTGTTAGTTAATGAATAAATAAAACTAATAATTGATTCTAATAACATTCCAGTTGCCATCATGTACATCGCAATCATGTCTTTCATCATGAAGGTAAAATATGCCATGATAATGTAAAAGATAACGAAAAAGAGGGCAAGCGATTTGCTGTTACGGGTACACATAATAAATTCCTCCTTTCTTTTAGCTAAGATAGTATTGTACAAAATATTAGCTTGAGGAGTATTAATTCCTTTTCAACTGCAAAATAAGTAAAAGTAGGTCAAAACTCCCGATACCCAATTCATTCTACTAGTAACCACTTAATTAATAATTAGGTATCTAACTATGATTTAACTAGTTAATAGCTTTGAAATTTATTGCATGTAAACTAACCCCATTATGCAATTATTAAAAATAAATGCAAGGTAAAAATACGTTTAGCCTAATCTTTATGTGAAATACGGTGAATAAAGTATTACGCTAAAACTATTGACCGAGGTTTGAAAAGGACAGGTGCTAGTAGAAGTAGTACGAGTGGAATCACAAGATAAGGTGGAAAGGTAAGCCTAATATCAAATATTGTGATTGATGAATAAGATTATTTATTGTAAACTTACGGTGGTTATTTAGAATTATTCTAATTTTAAAAAGTGAAAAGAGGGGCACATGCATAATCTTACAAAAACACAACGGACGTGGTTCATGATTACATTGTTAGGTGCGACATTTTCGATGTCGATTAGCCAATCAGCATTGGCTACGGCATATCCAAGTATTATGAAGCAATTTGAACTCACCGCGGGGACAGTCCAATGGTTAACAACGGGCTTTATGTTGTTAATGACGATAATGATGCCGATTAGTCCTTGGCTATTAGCTAATTTCAAATTTAAACCATTATTTAATATGATTCTGCTAACTTTTATTATTGGCACATTAATGGCAGTACTGGCACACAGTTGGAACATTTTACTTGTTGGGCGTCTTATTGAAGGGATTGCAGTGGGGGCACTGTTTCCAACTTTTCAATCGGTCTTGTTAGCAATCACACCAGAAGCTGAACGGGGGCAAGTGATGGGAAAAGCTGGCTTAGTGATGGGCTCAGCTTTGGCAACTGGCCCGATTGTTTCGGGAGTTGTCTTACAGTACTTGAGTTGGCGTGCGTTGTTTGGCGTATTTTTGGTTATCTTAATATTGATCCTAATTTTAGCTCAATTTTTTATGCGCAATGTGACGTCCTTGAAACCGTACAAATTAGATTGGCTATCAACTGTAACCATAATTGGCTTTGCGGGTTTAATTTATGCAATTAATATGCTGACTGCGAAAGCGTGGAGTAGTGCATTAATAGTTGGTGGCATTAGTATTATTTTAACGGGTATTTTTATTTATCGGCAATTACACATGGATGCACCATTATTGGATATTAAAGTATTCAAATCTAGTGTGTTTACTAAGTCAGTGTTCTTGACGGGAATATCTTACATTGGGTTAATTGTCACGACAGTTTTGATGCCATTATATTATCAGGTAATCTTGCATTTACCCATTTTGGCAAGTGGCTTGCTGATGGTGCCAGCTGCGGTGGGGTTAAGTTTATTAAATCCGCGTAGTGGTAAAATGCTTGATTATTTGGGTGCAAAGAAAACCGTGATGACCGGGTTAGGCATGATGATTGTGGGCTTTGGGTTGTTAGCACTACCATTTGGACAGCTGAGTTTATGGAAAAGCTTAATCGCGGCAATGATTATTGAAGGTGGTAATGCGTTTGCGATGATGCCAGCGGTAACTTTTGGTGCGAATACATTGACTGCTAGTCAGATTCCACATGGAACGGCAATCACCACGACAGTTCGGCAAATGCTCGGCTCGTTAGGAGTGATGGTCGCAATGGCAATTTTAACTGTGGTTTCACAAGCTGAACGCCAGGTTGATATGGCGGTACAGGGTTTTCATGTTGCATTTATTAGTTTTATGATAATTGAATTGATTGGGGTAATCGTAACAATAACCTTACCAAATAAAAAATAGTGGGCGAACATCGCAAGCTAATGTTTTCCACATAGCAAATAACCGCTACGAGCAATATCGTAACGGTTATTTGTGTCGGCATGTAATAATCTAAGTGTAATGTGGTCACTATTTCAGAAAAAATCAGTGTAGTGGGGCGGCTTGATTTAGGAGCTTTTGGCAATCCGGGCATAGGCCGTAGACTTCCATCAAACTATGACTGATTTGATAGCCAGTTTTTTTAGCCGCATCAGTTTCAATTGCGGTAAAAGAATAATCGAAGACATCTTCAATCTTACCGCAGTTAGTACAAATGACATGATAGTGGGGATGAGCAAAATAATCAAAATGTTGCTTCTCATCAGGTGCAGCAATTTCAATGACTAATTTATTTTTTACAAATAATTCGAGGGTATTGTAGACTGTAGCTAAGCTCATACCATCACATTCTGATTTGATGTCGGTAAAAATCATTTCGGCCGTTGGATGATTACGTTTTTCAATCAGGTATTTAAGGATAACCGTCCGTTGTTGTGTAATCCGAAGCCCTTCTTGGCGTAGGAAATCTAAGGCTTCGTTGAGAATTTCATTATTTTGTGTAGTCATAACTCGCCATCCTTTCATAGAGTTTGTGAGTTTTATTACTTGCAGTTTTATTGAGATATGATAGACTAATTATGTCGTAATTTAGAATTATTCTAAACTAATTATAACAGGTATTTAAAAAATATATTGTGATTTGTGCTAGGAGACAAACCAAAGTCGCACAGTGCATTAATTTTACGAAAGTAATGGAGGGATAGGCATGGGAGATACTACAGAGATTAAGCCTAAAATGAGTTTGGCCAAAAAGATAAACATTATGCGGGCAAGTGTGATGGGGGCTAATGATGGAATTCTTTCCGTAGCTGCAATTGTGATTGGGGTTGCGGGGGCAACAACGGATAATTTTGCAATTTTTATTTCCGGAATTGCGGGGATGCTCGCTGGGACCGTTTCAATGGCGATGGGCGAATATGTATCGGTTAATTCACAAAAAGATGCCCAAGAGGCCGCGACGATTGAACAAAAGTTAATGCTCGAGCATGACTATGATGCCGAATTTAGCTTTGTCAAAAATAAATATATGGAAACTGGTATGGCTGAGGAATTAGCCACACGGGCCACGACAGAAATGATGGCCGGCGACTCGCTAACGACTTTAGTGCGTGAGCGTTATGGCTTTGAAGTTGGTGAATATACTAGCCCATATGCCGCCGCGATTGCCTCAATGATCTCATTTCCATTAGGTTCAATTTTACCACTTGTTGCGATTACATGTTTCCCAGAAAAGATGAAAGTTATTGCCACGGTAATTGCAGTGGCAATCGCATTAACTATTACCGGTTTTTCAGCCGCAAAATTAGGTGATGCAAATCCTAAAATGGGTATTGTGCGTAACGTAATTGCTGGGTTACTGACGATGATTGCAACATACTTCATCGGCACACTGTTTGGACGTTAGGGGGTCAGACGAATGAGCGATAATGTTAAAACACAGCGAAATATGGAAGAACGTTTGAATGCAATTCGAGCGGGAGTGTTAGGATCAAATGATGGTATATTGACAGTCGTTGGTGTTTTATTTAGTGTTGCAGCCGCGACGCCGAACCAATTCACCATTTTGATTGCTGGGATTGCTGACTTGTTTGCTTGTGCCTTTTCAATGGCTTCTGGTGAATATGCTTCGGTAAGTTCACAAAGTGACACGGAAAAAGCCGCGGTGGCAAAGGAAGAACGTTTATTACACACTGATTTTGCCCAACAAGTGCAAGCAGTTACTGACTTTTATGTCGTTAAGGGTGTAACGCCGGCAACGGCTCAAGAAATCGCAGACGATTTGATGAGTAAAAATCCGTTGGCCACGGTAGTTAGAGTAAAGTACGATATTGAACTTGGCCACTATATGAATCCATGGGAAGCTGCAATTGCTTCACTGTTTTCGGCAGGCTTGGGTGGTATTTTCCCATTGTTCGCCATGGCATTTTTACCAACTGATTATAAATTTATTGGTACAATTGCGGCGACTGCAGTTGCAGTTGCCTTAACCGGGTTTTTAAGTGCCAAAATTGGTCATGGGTTAGTTAAAAAAGCCATGATTCGCAATGTGATAATTGGCTTGCTAACCATTGCCATTCACTATGGCATCGGGAAATTGTTTTAGTAATAATTTTTAAACTAGTGCCTAAGGTATATTCTGTGGCACCTTAATAAGCTCGATTTCTACCTTATGCAATAAGGAGAAATCGAGCTTATTTTGCGGGCTGGGCTTATTGCGCCCTGGCCTTTTTTAATTTCGCTTATTTATTAATTACGTTAAAACTCACCGATAAAATTAAGTTGCACGAAACTTTATGTATACAAAGACTTACAGATGAGTATAATGAGGGACGAACGCAAAGACAAATTCAAAGGGGAGCAATATGGCAGAGGAAAAAGGGAAGACCAAATTTTTAGCCACCGCAAATGGGGCGAGTTTGGAAGAAGTAAATGGTACGGTTGAAGTACCCAAAAATGCGGGCTTTTGGCGCACATTATGGGCATTCAGTGGACCAGGGGCATTAGTTGCTGTGGGATATATGGATCCCGGTAATTGGATTACCTCAATTGTTGGGGGCGCACAATATCGTTATTTGCTATTATCAGTAGTGGTAATTTCAGGGGTTATTGCGATGATTATGCAGTACATGGCTGCAAAATTGGGCGTAGTCACGCGATTGGATTTGGCACAAGCAATTCGGGCGCACACGAATAAACCAGTTGGTTATGCATTGTGGATTATGACAGAACTAGCCATCATGGCAACTGATATTGCGGAAGTTATTGGTGGTGCGATTGCCTTACAATTGTTATTTGGGATTCCGCTAACGGTTGGGGTAATGCTAACAATCTTAGACGTTTTCTTATTGTTATTTTTAACGAAACTGGGATTTCGGAAGATTGAAGCAATTGTTGTAACTTTGATTTTTGGGATATTAGTAATATTTTTATACTTGGTTGCTTTGTCAAAACCAAACATTGCTGCAATGATGGCTGGTTTGATTCCACATGCACAAATCTTACATCATGCACAATTAACTTTAGCATTAGGAATTATTGGGGCAACAGTTATGCCTCACAATTTATATCTCCACTCATCGATTGCACAAACACGTGCCTATGATCCAACTGATAAAGAAGAAGTAAAAAAAGTAGTTCGTTTTACAACTTGGGATTCAAATATTCAGTTGATTGGTGCCACCGTAGTTAATTCATTACTCTTGATATTGGGAGCTGCATTGTTCTTTGGGCATGGTGATCAATTACAAGCGTTCGGGGATTTGTACCACGCGTTGAGCGATAACTCAATTGCCAAAGGAATTGCCTCACCAGTGTTATCAACGTTGTTTGCGGTTGCTTTGTTAGCATCAGGGCAAAATGCGACAATTACTGGAACGTTAACTGGGCAAATCATCATGGAAGGATTCATTCACTTGCACGTACCATTGTGGGCGCGACGGCTAATTACCCGGATCATTGCCGTAATTCCAGTTTTGATTGCCGCCATTGTTTGGGGTGGTACGGAAGGTGCCTTGGATAATCTGCTAGTTTACTCACAAGTATTTTTATCAGTTGCCTTGCCATTTACAATGATTCCGTTGACGTGGTTTACCGCTTCAAAAAAGCATATGGGAGCAGATTTTGTTAATCCAATCTGGGTTTCGGTAGTTGCTTGGACTGCGTCAATTGGTTTGACGGTTTTGAATATCCAACTAATCGTGAATATAGTGAAGGAATTAGTTAACAAAATTAGTTAGTAGGGAGGAATATTGATATGGCCTTAACGTTAGAATTACCAAAACACACAAATATTTTAGTCGGCGTTGATGATTCGGCTGATGCGCAATTAGCGTTCTTAAATGCCGTCTCACATGCCTTAGAGGATGATTCATTGTTGCACATTGTTACGGTGCTTGAGTCTGATGAATTGAATGTTTTCCAAGCATTGACTAAGGACGCACTGTTAGAAAAACGGATGTATTTAGAGCAACGCTTGCAAGATTATAAGCAACAAGCACTTGATGCCGGGGTGAAAGAAGTTCATATTGTCTTAGCCGAGGGTGAACCTGGGGAAACAATTGTGAAAGATGTTATCCCAGATGTTAAACCAGACTTAGTAGTTGTGGGAGCAGCGGCAAAGAAAGGTATTGAAAAATACATGGGCAGCCAAGCAGGGTATATTGCCAAGTATGCCACTGTTTCAGTAATGGTTGTCCGGTAAAAAATTGCTAAATGAATCCACTGACATAAATTGTTGGTGGATTTTTTGTTTGTGCATATACAAACAAAATAATTAGTGGTAGTATGAAAAAGTATTCATATGAATG
This sequence comes from Periweissella cryptocerci, assembly GCF_004358325.1. Taxonomy (NCBI): domain Bacteria; kingdom Bacillati; phylum Bacillota; class Bacilli; order Lactobacillales; family Lactobacillaceae; genus Periweissella; species Periweissella cryptocerci. The sequence continues at coordinate 2,178,808 of NZ_CP037940.1, forward strand.
TATTTTCATGTAAAAAGGGAGGATACGAAATGTTTAGAGCAATGAGTACGGCATTTTTATCATATATTGGGACCACGTCAGATTATTTTGTCATTTTATTATTAATTTTTGGAATCTATCGGGGGAAACTTGCGCGCCCAGTTTTCATTGGGGCGTACGTTGGGAATTTCTTATTAGTCGCCATTTCAGTGATTATTGCTTACGTTTTGAAATTTATTCCGGCTGAATGGATGCTCGGATTATTAGGGATTATTCCGATTGTCATGGGGATTAAAGGCTATTTCTCAGATGACGACGAAGCCGATGAAGCAGCTGAGACTTTGGCTAAGGCTAATCCGAAAAAAATAATTACAAATGTTGTCATGATTACACTTGCGGCATGTGGTGCGGATAACATGGCGATGTATATTCCATTCTTTGCTAATACTGATTTTAAATATGTTCCAGCCATTTTAGTGATGTTTTTAATTATTTTGACGGTTGTGATTTTTGCGGCATATCATTTGACGTTGCTGCCACCAGTCCATGCTTTTTTTGAAAAATACGGCGAAATTGCGACTTCCGCCATTTATATTTTGTTGGGGCTATATGTATTGATTGATGCTGGCACAATTACTCACCTATTGGCTTTCTTATAATATATAATTGTATCAGTAGCATATAGATACTGAGAATATATGGCGAGGTGGGTTGATGGCAGCAGATTATAAATTAATACCGGCAGATATGCTTGATGAAGCGACTAAGATTGCGCGTGTTTTGGGGAATAAGACGCGGATTCAGATTCTCTATTTATTAGAGCAAGATAAGTTAAATGTCACGGAACTACAAGGGATATTAGGGATTGAGCAATCGGCCTTGTCACACCAGTTACAAGAATTACGCGCATATCAGTTAATTAATCAGGAACGAAAAGGTAAATCAATTTATTATGAATTGACTGATCTACATATCTTGACCACAGTGAATTCGATACTCCATCACACAGAGCACGTATTACTGAATCGAGATCACGATGGTAAATTATTAAAAAATGATATAACGGAATAACGCAAAACGGAGCAGAACTTTTTAGTTCTTGCTCCGTTTTGTATTACAAATAAAAAACACTTGAACGACCAATGAAGGTCTACAAGTGTTGTGAAAGATTAGTTTACAAAGATAAAGTTGGCTGATTTTAAGCTGACTTGAACTTCAGTTTGATCATCTTGATTAATTAAAATGATTGGACCATCGAATGGTAACCGACCTTTAACGAGCCAAGTTTGTGCTATATCAAGATGAATCATTTCGATATATTCGAGTAATTCAAAATCTTCAGAATAACTGTTAATTGTGATGACAGCGCCATCTTTAGTTGCAGCCAATGTTTGTAGGATGGTAGGTTTGTAATTGTAGTGTTCATCTGGAATCAATAAACCATGGGGACAGTAACGGGGGGTACCCAGGAATGTATCTAATGAATTAATCATCTTTTCATCGGCATCGTGATCAAGGTTATCCGCGTTCATATGACTTTCAGCCAATGATAAGCCAAGTTTATCATGCAAAAATACTTCGAATAAGCGGTGGGAACGAATTAACTTCAAAGCAGTCTTACGACCAGAAGCAGTCAATGTTACCCCGTAATAAGGTTGCACTTCAACATCGCCAGATTCTTGTAATTTGGCCAACATATCAGAAACTGAAGATGGGGTCACTTTCAAGTGCTCGGCAATTGCTTTATTGGAAATTTTTTCATTTGAGCCACCTAATTCAAGGATGGTTTGCAAATATTGAGTTTTCGACATTGATTCGGGCAAGATAATGTTCCTCTCATTTTTTAGCTTTGTCTAAAAATTAATATGTATATTATAACATCTTTTTATCTAAGATGACGAAAATTAGATTGTTTGCCTAAATTTGTATTTGATAGCGTAGTGGATTAACTAGTGACGGCTGACGCTTTCAGGATGTCAGGTTAGGCTCAATAAAGTGCTTAAAGGTGAGTTATGCTGACAGTTATGCGTAAATTATAAGTATTGTTAGTGTAAATTTTTTAACGGAATTGGACTAATGTCAAACGGGTAATTTAAGCAGATTGCTTGCGGCTACAACAATGGAAGCGATAACAATTTAGTGTGCCAATAATTTACATGAGTTTAACAGTTTAAAATTTTAAGACATGCCTAACTTTTTTATTTACAATGATTTGTTCTTGAGTATAATAAACAAGGTACCAGAAAAAATTCAGGACCTATCAGGGCATCCACCTCCACAAATGGGAGCGTGCTTTGGTTGCTGTTGAATTATTAAACAAAGGAGTAGTTGAAATGTCAGACGAAACAGGGAAAGTGAAATTTGCTTCAAATGCAAATGGAGCAAGTTTAGAAGAAGTTAACGGTAGTGTTGAGGTTCCAAAGAATGCAGGGTTTATGCGAACCTTATGGGCATTTAGTGGACCTGGCGCACTTGTTGCAGTTGGATATATGGATCCAGGTAACTGGATTACCTCAATTGTTGGGGGAGCGCAATATCGTTACTTGCTTTTATCAGTAGTTGTTATTTCAGGAATTATTGCCATGATTATGCAGTATATGGCTGCTAAATTAGGTATCGTGACGCGGCAAGATTTGGCCCAAGCCATTCGTAATAATACTAACAAACCAGTTGGATATGTATTATGGATAATGACTGAGCTTGCCATTATGGCGACAGATATTGCCGAAGTCATCGGGGCAGCGATTGCCTTACAATTATTATTTGGAATTCCATTGATGATTGGTGTGTTATTGACCATCGCGGATGTATTCTTGCTATTATTATTAACAAAACTTGGATTCCGAAAAATTGAAGCAATTGTCGTAACGTTGATTTTATCAATTTTAGCAATCTTCTTATACTTAGTAATCCTTTCAAAACCTAGTATTGCCGGTATTGCGGGTGGACTTATCCCTCGTGCTTCGATTTTACATCACAGTCAATTAACGTTGGCGCTTGGGATTATCGGTGCCACTGTGATGCCCCACAACTTGTACTTGCACTCATCAATTTCACAAACACGAGCATATAACTCAGATGATAAAGATGAAGTAGCAAAAGTTGTGAAATTTACTACGTGGGATTCAAACATTCAGTTGATTGGTGCCACAGTAGTTAATTCATTGCTCTTGATTTTGGGAGCCGCATTGTTCTTTGGTCATGGTGATCAATTACAAGCTTTCGGCGATTTATACCGCGCCTTGAGCGATAACACGATTGCCAAGGGAATTGCTTCACCAGTTCTTTCAACCTTGTTTGCGGTTGCCTTGTTAGCTTCAGGACAAAATGCCACGATTACGGGTACTTTGACTGGGCAAATCATTATGGAAGGTTTCATTCATTTGAAGATTCCAATGTGGGCCCGGCGTTTAATCACGCGGATTATTGCGGTTGTGCCGGTCTTAGTAGCCGCAATCATTTGGGGTGGCACTGAAGGTGTCTTGGATAATCTTTTGGTTTACTCACAAGTGTTCTTATCAGTGGCACTACCATTTACGATGATTCCGCTGATTTACTTTACCGGTTCTAAGAAGCACATGGGCGAACGTTTTGTTAACCCATTGTGGATTTCGATAATTGCATGGGCTTCAGCAATTATCTTGACGGGCTTGAACATTCAATTAGTCTTTAACCTAGTTAAGGAACTTATCGAAAAAATTTAACATTAAGGAGCGATGCACATGGATTTTAAATTAGAATTACCAAAGCACAAAAACATATTAGTTGGTGTAGATGATTCAGCTGATGCTCAACTGGCATTCTTGAATGCGGTTAGTCATGCATTAGAAGATGATTCATTGTTACACATCGTGACCGTACTTGAATCTGATTCATTGAATGTTTTCCAATTTTTAGATAAAGAAGCTTTAGAAAATAAACGGCTTGAAGTTGAAAAACGGCTCCAAGATTATCAAGCACAAGCAGTGCATGCGGGTGTTAAAGAAGTTCATATCGTATTGGCTGAAGGTGAACCAGGTGAAACCATCGTAAAAGACGTGATTCCTGATGTTAAACCAGATCTTGTTGTCGTTGGTGCGGCAGCCAAGACTGGGTTAGGTAAGTTCATGGGTAGCCAAGCTGGGTACATTGCAAAGAATGCACCGGTATCGGTATTAGTTGTCCGCTAAGAGCAGTACAGCATTAATTAATATAATAAAATTAATTAATAGAAAGTGACGCCCTCGGGTTGTCGCTTTTTTAGTGCATGCAAATACGGCGCAAGTTTGATCGGTTCTATTCCGTCTGACGTGGATTGAATAAAATTGGCCACTGCGTGCCAGTCAATTACTTGGCGCACCACGCTGGAAGCGGCCTCCCAAGCCAAAGTGCGGTCTTGGTCGGTTCGGACAAGCTGGGACTCTACGGGAATAAATTCCCTAGACTCCTCATCTCATCCTCAGCGGCGACATGTGTTTCACACATATCACCCCAGTCGCGGTGTAAAGGCTGCGCCCACCAAGCAATAGACTGACACTCCGTTAGTTAGGTATAATTCTCAAACTAGCGAAAAACAGACCGCAGTAGTATTGAAAAACCACTTACAACAGAACCTCAGTAATTCGATGATTGAAAAGGATAGAAACGACAATGCCACGTTAAAAAAATATAGCCGTTTAATCAAACCGTATTCGGTGTTGTTCAGAATTTATAATCTGTAAAATAACACTAATCAAAATTGGCTCGTGAAATCGATGCATTAAATCGGACATTGCTTGGAGCATTTTTGGTATAATGACTGCACTACTAAGGCAGAAAGCGAAGAGAGCGATGCAAATCGAATTTAAAAAAGACCCGGCATTAACTGAAGCTGAAGTTGCAGTCGATGTGCGGGCACAGGTGGAAACAGCCGACACGGATCGATTGATGACCTATATTGGGGCCTTTCAAACTCAAAATAAGGTTTTGCTGGTCAATGACCGTAAACGGAAAGTGTTGGTCCAAGTACCAGAAGACGAAATCATTTCAATCGAGGTGCAGAAGGATTTTATCACGATTGTTACCAAGCAAAATATGTATGAAGAACGGGAACGGTTATACAAAGTTTTGGAGAGTTTAAGCCCCGACAAGTTCATTCAAGTCGCTAAAGCTTCCGTGATTAATTTAGAATATCTCAAACAAATTGAAGTGACCCGGATGGGGACCACAATTGCGGTATTAGTAAATAATCAAGAAGTGGTTGTGACACGGACGTACTATAAAGCATTGAAACAACGGATGGGGGCTTAAGATGAGTTATCTAAAATTAGTTAGTCGGACCGCGTGGCGGGCGGTGACGATTGGCTCAATCATAATTGTTGTCAATGGCGTCTTGACGCATTCAATACCAACGAAACTCGTCATTAGTGTTTTTGTGATGGCATTCTTAATTGGTTTGGCAACATTGCTGTATAAGATCGAACGTTTACCGTTATTAACGGTGTTTATTTTGCACTATGTAATTACAGAAATCGTTGTGATTATCGTGGATGGTCTGACCTATGGCTTTTTCACGACACCACTGGGCCTGTTTAGTGAATGGCTCACAATTACGATAATTTATTTTATTGTGTGGGGTATTAAACATGGTAGCCAAATATACGAAGCTCGCAAATTAAATGTGTTAAATAAGCAACGGCAGCAAAAGTAATAAATATGATGGAACCTGATGTTGGGTAAATAATGGAAAACGAGTCACTTACACAAATTGTAGGTGGCTCTTTTTGTGCACAAAAAATATTTGGCTCTATTTCGTCTGACGTGAAATTTATAAAATGTGATGAGATGTATGATTACCGCTAAACTTGCAGCGACAAAGATTACGGCATATGACTAGTCAGACTGCCTGCTCAAACTAACGAAGGGGCTGGAAACAGGCTGGACTTTAGCTCGCACCGTGATGGCGTAATCAGTAACGGGTTTGGTTACTGATTATGGATTTGTGAAGATGGTTACCGCGTTAGCGAACCAAGCTTCGCAAACATTTGAAGACCGCACTGTGGCTTCAAATGCTTGTCTTCCATCACGGTGTCCAGACTGTTTCCAGCATCGTAGTGGGAATCGATCTGAGACACATATCCAAATTCCACGCTAGAAAAATTTTAGTCAAATATTTATTTAGTTTTATGTTGACTTAACTAAATAAATGAAATATACTTCTTTTTGTTGATTAGTTAGATTGCTGATTATAAAACTAAATAAAAAATAGAGGTATGAAAATGACTGTAGAAAATTTATTTGATAACTTAATGAATTTGGTTCACAACCCAAACTTGTTGATGGCATCGCGGACAATTGGTTTACGTGATAACGCACGCGTTGATAATAGTAAGCGGCTATTACGAATTCTAGTTGAAACAGACAAGGCGATGACGTCAGGTTCAATTGCCGAAATTCTGGGTATTCGACCAGCTTCAGTATCTGTGCTCGTAAGCAAGTCTGAAAGTAATGGCTATGTTGAGCGGATTAAAGACGAAAATGATGCGCGGGTTGTGTTAGTAAAAATTACCGCCGCTGGTCGAGAATTTTTGGAGACCCAAGTTGATACTGCTGCCGAAGTAAAAGCAGCAATCTTTGCGCCATTAAATGAAGAAGAACGTGCGAGTTTTGAAGCCAGCTTAGAAAAGGTTAATGCGCATGTTGCCAGTGATGAATTCACGCAACAATTAATGGACAAGTTCGATATGCCAGAATTTGCTAAACGCGCCTTTACAATGAAACACCGCAATGAAATGGAACGTTTTGGTAATAACGTCGATCAATTCGATAAGCATATGGAACAGTGGAATAATCATTTCAGCAAGCACATGGATCGTGTAAGTAAGCATCTGGATAAGCATATGAAGCGCAATGGCTTTGGTAGTGACCAACAAGATGACTTCACCACGCGAGACACTTTTAATCAGAGTGAAGAAAATTTTGCCGGTCGTTCATTTGACCCTATGGATGGTGAAAAATTTGCTGGTCGTGGTAACAACTTCACCCGTGATTTTAACGAAATGGGCCACAATGGCTTCATGAATAATCGTGAAAATCCATTCGATGGCCGTAAGTATTAAAAAAATAATGACACAAATCTTGATTCTTGGAAATTGCAAGAATCATACATACTATTGGGACACGTAAGCTTACGCATATAAATAATAGTATAAAAAAGGTGATATAGGAGCCTGCGATGTGATTAGTGGGTGATAGGGAGAAAGAATAATGGCACATAGTGAAATGCACGGTGGAACACGGCGACCAAAGGGGAAGAATAAGTTTAACTGGAAAAATTTCTTCAATTTGATTAAAGTTGCGCACCCACAATGGCGTTATCTCGGAACTGGTTTAGTACTTGGCTTATTTGGTGTGATTGGTAACTTAGCAACACCAACGTTTGCAAGTAAAATTATTAGTACATTTAAAAATGGCCTCAACAAAGAATTGATTGCAATTGCATTGATCCTATTCATTGGTGCCGCGATTGTTTCCTCAGTTGGGAATTTCTTACTCGGTGTTGCCGGTGAACAAATTGTACAAAATTTACGGAAGACTGTTTGGGACAAATTAGTCGTTCTAAAAGTTAAATATTTTGACGAAGTTAAGTCTGGTGAAATGATTTCACGTTTGGTGAATGACACTTCGCAAGTGAAAACTTTGGTGGCAAACAGTTTCCCCAACTTTATTACCGGATTAATCCAATTAATTGGGGCAATTGTATTAATGTTTGTCGCCGATTGGCACATGACGTTGATGATGTTGATTGCGATTCCACTTGCTGCAGCGGCGATGGCATTCCCAATGATTTGGGGTGGTCGGATTGGGCGGGCAACCCAAGATGGTATTGCTGAATTCAGTGGTCAATCAACAGATACATTAGCCGAAATTCGCTTGGTTAAGGCATCTGGTTCTGAAAAACAAGAACTTGAACGTGGGCACAACCAAATTAATCATTTGTTCAAATTAGGTCGTCGTGAAGCAATCATCGATGGCGTTTCACAACCATTGATGTCGATGGTAATGATGGGCGTATTCATCTTAATCATCGCATTTGGGGCATACCGTGTCTCAGAAGGTGTGATGACGACAGCAGCATTGATTGCCTTCATGATGTACTTGTTTCAAATGATGCCACCAGTGATGACGATTGCAACTTTTGCGACGACACTAGCGAAGACGCAAGGGGCAACTGAACGAATTGGTGAAATCTTGAAGGAAGATGCCGAAGATTTGAATGCTGGGACAAGCGTAAATGTTGCTGGCAAGACTTTAGCAGTTGAACACGTTGACTTTGGCTACAATAAGCAAGAACTCATTTTACAAGATGTTTCATTTGAAGCAAAACCAAATACGATTGTCGCCTTTGCTGGTCCTTCAGGTGGTGGTAAATCAACAATTTTTGGCTTATTGGAACGTTTTTATGAACCAACAAGTGGTGCGATTAAAATTGGTGACAAAAACGTTGCCAATACTAGTCTGGAATCATGGCGTGACCAAATCGGGTTCGTATCACAAGATTCATCAATCATGGCTGGAACCATTCGCGATAATTTAACGTATGGGCTAGATGGTAGTTACACCGATGACCAACTTTGGCATGTCCTTGAATTGGCATACGCTAAGAACTTCGTTGCTGAAATGCAGGATGGCTTGGATACCCAAGTTGGTGAACGTGGCGTTAAGGTATCCGGCGGTCAACGTCAACGTTTAGCAATCGCACGGGCATTCTTACGCGACCCTAAAATCTTGATGCTTGATGAAGCAACGGCGAGTCTCGATTCCGAATCAGAAGCGATGGTGCAAAAGGCGCTCGAATCATTGATGAAAGATCGGACAACTTTAGTGATTGCCCACCGCTTGAGTACAATTGTCGATGCTGACAATATTTACTTTATCGAACACGGTAAGGTTACTGGCTCTGGAACACATAAGGAATTGGTTGCATCACACGAGCTTTACAAGGAATACGTTAACGAGCAAGTTTTGACGGCATAAATTAATATTAGGAGGCACGAATGAAAATAATTAAAGCAGTTTTTTACACAGTATTAGAAATGTTAACTTTTGGATTACTTGATCCAAAGTACAAATACGCTAAGTTGTTAGTTTAAGCGTTTAATGGAGGTGGGACAAAAGGTGTTTTGCAACCTTTCGTTCGTTAATCAGACTCTATTTCGTCTGATATGGGATTGAATAAAATTGGCCACTGCGTGCCAGTAAATTACTTGGCGCACCACGCTGGAAGCAACCTCACAAGCCAAAGTGCGGTCTTGTGAGGTTCGGACAAGCTGGGACTCTAGGGGAATAAATCCCCAAGAGTCCTCATCTCATCCTCAGCGGCGACATGTGTTTCACACATATCACCCCAGTCGCGGTGTAAAGGCTGCGCCCGCCAAGCAATTTACCGGCACTCCGTTAGTTAGGAATAATGTAACTAGCAGAAAACAGTTACCAACCATAGACTGCAGTAGCATGAAAAAACGCTGAGGGTCTCAGTAATTCAGTGATTGAAAAGTACAGAAACGATAATTCTATGCTAGACAAAATCAAAACTTTAATAAGCCGGATTCCTACTTTACTAAAGAGAAATCCGCCCTATTTTGCGGGTGGGACAAGTTAATTTTGGACATGTAATCAGGTTACCTGATTAATTTTAAATGTAAGTTAGCGCATAAATGATGCAACTTATCGCATTTAAGTTTTCTGTATTAATTTGTAGGGTTAAGATACAAACATTAAATAGAAAAGACGAGTTCTAAAGGACTCACGGGAGAATTATAATGGCATTCTTGGAATTAAAAAACATTCGTAAGTCATATTACTTAGGCAAAACCGAATTTCCAGTTTTGAAGGGCATTAACTTAAATTTTGAATTGGGAGAATTCGTGTCAATCCTTGGTGAATCTGGTGGTGGTAAATCAACACTGATGAACATCATTGGTGGCCTAGACCGCAAGTTTGATGGTGAGGTCGTCGTTAACGGTGAAACCCTTGACCATAAGCAAGAGAAGAAATTAGATGTATATCGGCGTAAGACCGTGGGCTATATCTTCCAAAGCTTTAACTTGATTAACTATCAAACTAATTTACAAAATGTTGAAACTTCATTAAACATGACGACTTTGACGGCAGTGGAACGCAAGCAACGAGCTACTGAATTATTGAAACAAGTTGGTTTAGGCGAACACATCAATAAATACCCCGGTCAATTGTCGGGTGGTCAAAAACAACGGGTTGCGATTGCCCGTGCACTGGCAGCTGATCCAGATGTCATGATTGCCGATGAACCTACCGGAGCGTTGGATTCAGTTAATACGACTGAAGTCCTTGAACTGCTTAACCAAATTGCCAAAGAAGGTAAGTTGGTGATTGTAGTGACACACTCACAAGCGGTTGCGGATTATGGCACGCGCATCTTGCATATGGCTGATGGTGTGATTGATGAAGAAATTCAATTAAAGGATAAATACGATGCCGAAGCTAATAAAGCGGCACGGTTAACTTCAAAACCTTTGAAGGGTGGCGCACTCTGGAAAATGGCCTTTGACCACTTGAAATTCAAGAAGGGACAAAACATTTTGATTACGCTTGGGTCTGCGATTGGAATCTTCTCAGTAATGTTATTTCTCGGGTTAGGTAACGGGATTCAAGGTTACATCAGTTCACAAGTAACGGACATGGTTAATCCGCAAGTAATACAAATTTCTAAGAAGACCAATGGTAAGAATCCACAGGCTGCCGATATCACAACTGCCGACGTCAATCAGGTCAAATCAGTGAAAAATATTAAGTCAGCCACTGCGGGATTCTACATTCCAACCTTCACTGCCAAAGTTGAAAACAAAACCATTAACAACATTCAATTGATTCAAACAGTCACACCAGCCGTTCAAAAATCAGGGATTACCAAAGGCCATATGCCAGGTAAGAATGAAATTGTGGTTGATTCAGGTTCTGTTGCTCAAGCTTGGAACAAGAAGAATTACAAGAAAATCATCGGTAAGACTATCACGGTGCAAATCCAAGCGATGGATAAGCAAGGTAAGCCTGTGATGGCCTCACGTAAGTTGAAAGTAGTTGGCTACCAAACCATTGGATCACTTGTTACTAAAGCCACGATGACCTCAATGTTAAAAGGTGCCAAAGCTGATGTGCAACCAAACTTCATTGCGGCTAAGGTGAACACCGTGGATAATGTCAAGGTGGCGACTAAGGCAGTTAAGGGCTTGACGAATGCGCATGGTAAGAAGGCGTTCAGCGTTTCCGGTGCGGGCGCAATCCTTGATACAATTAAGACGATTACTTCGCTTGCTTCATACGTGCTAGCCGCGATTGCTGGTATCTCATTACTGGTTTCAGCCTTGATGATTATCGTGACGACTTACATGTCAGTTGCCGAACGGACTAAGGAAATCGGGGTTCTCCGCGCTCTTGGTGCACGGGCAAAGGATGTGCGTAAGTTGTTCACGAATGAAGCGTTGTTGATTGGTGGAATTTCAGCTGTCACTGGTTTGATTGCAGCGTACGCAGTTGAATTGATTATGAATACGGCATTGCATGGTATGATCAAGTACAGCATCGTGCAAATCAGTGTTGGTAATGTGGCCTTTGCCATCATCATCGCGATCGTCATTGCATTGCTAGCTTCATTTGTACCATCACGTAAGGCTGCAAAGTTGAACACGATTGATGCTTTAGCTGCTGATTAATTACGTAACTAATAAATTTGAATAGTAAAATTAACGACTCTATTCCGTCTGACGTGGTATTGAATAAGATTGGCCACTACGTGTCAGTAAATTACTTGGCGCACCACGCTGGAAGCAGCCTTCCAAGCCAAGGTGCGGTCTTGGTCGGTTCGGACAAGCTGGGAGTCTAAGGAATAAATTCCTAAGACTCCTCATCTCATCCTCAGCGGCGACATGTGTTACACACATATCACCCCAGTCGCGGTGTAAAGGCTACGCCCGCCAAGTAATTTACCGCCACTCCGTTAGTTAGTAGTTCTTAAACTAGCGGAAAACAGGTACTAACCATAGACCACAGTGACATGGAAAAACTGACAGTAGAACCCCAGTAATTCGATGATTGAAAAGTACGGAAACGACAAGCCCATGCCAGAATAAATAGTAAAATTAACGTCATCCGGTGAGGTGGCGTTTTTTTGACGATGACCATGTTAGCTTTTCTTTTGGGACTATGAATTTCGAGCTAAAACATAATAATATGGCGTGCAAAAATATCGGCGATTGGTGCGGAGTATGTTTGTGCGGAAAATTAACTATAATTTTTCGGTAATGGTTGATTAAATTATTGTTTGGAACTATATTAGAACTGTTCTAAGTAAATTAATGTGAAAATTACGACTATTAAACGGGGATTTATTATTAAATTGTTGGGGTAGTCGTAATGGAATGGGGGATATTATGAAAGTAGTTATTGTTGGTGCATCACATGGTGGACATGAAGCAGCGGTTGAGTTGCTAGATAAGTATACTGACATGGATGTAACAATCTATGAGCAAGGTGATTTTGTGTCATTTATGTCATGTGGTATGCAGTTATTTCTTGAGGATAAAGTCACTGGGGTTGATGACGTTCGTAATTTCAGGCCAGACAAAATTGAAGCTAAAGGTGGCAAGGTGTTAAGTCGGCACCAAGTTACGGCAATTGATCTTCATAAAAAAACGGTGAGTGTCAAAAATTTAGTATCTGGGGATACATTTATTGATACCTATGATAAATTGATTTTAAGTAGTGGGGTTAATCCAGCAACACTCCCAATTAAAGGCAACGAATTAGATAATATCTACTTGATGCGTGGTCGGGATTGGGCATTGAAACTGCGGGAAAAATTGCACAATCCACTAGTCAAAAATGTCGTGGTAATTGGGACTGGCTATATCGGTGTGGAAGCAGCCGAAGTGTTCCGACAAGCTGGCAAACATGTCGTGATGCTCGACTTGATTAAGCATCCGCTTGGTATTTATTTGGATACAGAATTAACCAAACTGATTGAAGAAGATTTAGTAAAACACGGTATTGAGTTAGGCATGGAAGCAACAATCACCGAATTTGTAGGGGACACGGAAGTTTCAAGTGTTAAGACTAGCACCCAGGAATATCCGGCTGATTTGGTTATTGTTGCGGCAGGTGTGAAGCCCAATACCGATTGGTTACGCGGAGTAATTAAGGTAACTGATCGCGGTAATATCGCCACTGATGAGTATTTGCGGACATCTAATAAAGATATCTATGCACTTGGTGATGCAATTTTACCCTTGAATATGGCAGCCCAAATGCATGGTGGACCGGTGGCGCTTGCTTCAGCCACGCGACGTGAAGCGCAATATGTCGCTAATCACATTACAGAAACGATACCATCACGCCCATTTGCAGGTGTACTTGGTTCGTCAGCGCTGAGTGTGTTTGATTACAAGTTCGCTTCAACTGGGTTAAATGAAACTACGGCTGAACGTTTTGAAATTGAGGTGCAAGGTTCATTTTATGAAGATACGTTGCGCCCTAGTTTCGTTAAAAATGATGGCAACGTTAAGGCGTATGTGAAATTAATCTACGCACCTGCGACGCATAAAATTTTAGGTGGCCAAGTAATGTCAACGTACGATATTACCGCGCATGCCAATACAATTGCGTTGGCTATCAAAGGGGGCATGACATTGGAAGATTTGGCGGAAGCTGATTTCTTTTTCCAACCGGGTTTTGACCGGCAATGGAGTTTGCTCAATTTGGCGGCTAAGCATGCGTTGGGTGAAGCAGCGTTCTAAGTTAAGCGAATAATTACGATGGACTGGGGAAGTTTTTCCAGCCCATTTTTATATTTATAATTAGTTATCACCACACAGATGCTCTATACTTACTAGTGGTGATTATTACAATGAAGTCAATTAACAATGGCGGATCGAAAACCAGTGGATTTGGTTTTGAAAGTACGAATAACTTTAATATACTTAATGAATATGAGGACAATGATATGCAAAACATGCAACGAACTGAAGTTTTTGAAGGTAAATACGGGAAACAAGATATGGATAAGTTTATGAAAACTAATCCGGTTGAAAAAATCTTGAACATGAAGCCCTTACCTTCAGAAGATAAGTACCAACGAATGCGCGTAACTTTTCAAATGCGCTCAAAGAAATAATCGCGTAAAGCGGCTAGGAAATAACTCGTTTTAAACTTGTAAATCCCGTTTTCTCCTTTGTCATTCAAGGTGAAAAACGGGATTTTTAGGCTCACGAAGACTAATATGGAAGCAAAATAATAACTGACGGCTTAACTGTAATCGGGCAGGTGCGCCGTCATCCGAGGAACTTTTCAATTGCATAGAATCAACTGCTGATTAATGCTAGAATAATGCATACGTTATTTTTAAGGGAGGGTTTATGTTTGAATTAATGCAAAAATGGTTTAGCAAGCGCGACAGCCAATTATACGTCACACTAATTATTGTGTTGGCAATTTTATGGTTGGTCCGCAGCTTTTTGCCAACAATGTTGCTTACGGCAATTTTTGCTTACTTTGGCTTACACGCATCAAAGTGGATTGCTAAAAAAACGCCTATTCCTTATGGCACAGCGGTCATCTTGTTCTACGTGGTGGTGGTTGGTATCGTGGTGGGAGCGATTAGTTTTATTGCACCAATGTTGATGACTGAAGGAATGGGTTTGTACGATAAAATTCTACATGGCTTGAACAGTTACCCACAATTAGATCAATGGGTGTCAAAGTACGATAAACAATTTAACGTCCTTGATCGGTTGTCTAAGAATTGGCAAGATGTCTTGAAAGGCGGCTTGACGGTTGCAACTTCCGTGATAGATATACTAATTCGGATTGCGTTAGCTTTATTTTTGAGCTTGATTTTCTCGCTAACTTACCCAAGTTTAACTAAGTTTGGTGACCGTTTTAAGCAGTCGAGTTTTCCAAAATTCTTTTCTTACGTGCATGAAATTGGCGCCAAATTTATCACTATTTTAGGTAAAACTATCGAAGTGCAATTAATCATCGATATTATTAATACAATTATCATGGTGATTGGTTTGACGATTATGGGTATGCCTAGTCCAGCTGTTTTGGGGATGATTGTCTTCATATTTGGCCTTGTGCCAGTGGCGGGGATGTTGATTTCCAGTGTGCCATTGCTGTTGATTGCTTTGTCGACAGGAAGTTACCAACGAGTGGTTACCTTGGTGATACTAATTATCTTGATTCACATGCTTGAATCATATTTTTTGAATCCGCGGTTGATGTCATCACGGGCACATATGCCAATCTTTTTAACATTTGTGACCTTGTTGGTGGCCGAACATTTCCTTGGTGCATGGGGTTTAATCCTCGGTGTACCAATGGTGTCTTATTTGTTGGATATCTTCCACGTAAATAATTTCGCTGGTAGTATGAAGAATCGTTAAGAAATTGTTTTTTTGTAATGCGAGAGGGGGGAGTCTTAAAATGTAAGCGTTTACGATGGTGTTAGAGCCAAATGACTAACAATTGATAGTCTAAATAAGTATAACTAGCTAGAGATGCTAGAGATATTTGTTAATCAATTGAGTCAAATTAACGTTGTGAACCTAAAGTCGCTTAAGCGTAGTACATGATATTCTATTCATTTATTTTTGTATTGAAATCTAAGCAAAGTTCTGAGGGACATGAAGCTCAAGGAAATGTCAGTGTCAAGAAATTCTATGCCGATGTGTTGGCTGATTGTGCAATGTAACCATTTGGTACAGTCAGTTGAAACCCGCTGATTAAACTCAGGGGTCTAATAGGCAAAATGTTTAGCGTAGTTAATAATAAATTTCTAAAGGATGAGATCATGAGTGAAAACAAAATAAGTGAATTTGCAGAGTCAATAAAAGGGGAATCATTTCGGTTTGCAAGTGAAAGCGAATTAAGTGAGATGTCATCGTTTGATGTTTCTGAAATTATGGGAAACTATTATTCGGGAAAAATGAGTGCTAAAGATGTGATTGAAAAAAACAATTTGAAGATTGCAAATAGTAAATTAACAAGTCAGTTTCCAATTATTCACTCTCAGGTGAAGTGTCGATGGTGTGATTCGGCAATGTACATCGTTGCGCCAACTAAAAGTAATGTAATAAATCGAGGTATTCGCACGGTTAACGATTCGACTAAGTTAGATTATCAATGTATAAATTGTGGACATAAACAATTTACGTCAAAAAGACATTTTTTAACTGGAACGTGTTATTGCGAAAATTGTGAGCAAGAGAGAAAAAAAGAACTTGATAAAATAAAAGCTAAAAAATTTGAAGAAGTACAGAGACAAGACCGTTTTAGGGAGTTGCTAAACGAATTGAATTCTAACCTTGACAAGGTTGCATTGGATGAAATTTCCCTAAATGAACGACTGCAACTTGCGGTCGTAATTCAGGAGCTTGGTACTACCGATTCTAATAGACTACTACCAATTAAAACAGTCGCAGAAAAAAGTGGTATCACGTTTGATATAGAAATCATCTCCCATTTTTTTACTCGAAATGTCCTTATTATTAGTCCGGATTCTGAGATTAGTGCTTTCGAATTAATTGAAAATAATAAAAATGAGTATCAAGCACAATCTGTAAATATAACGTTGTGCAGCTGGTTAATCAATGTTGATGGAACAATTGATGATTTGAAGCATCCTTTGGATATTTTAAGAAACGTTTCAATGGATGAAATTAATAGAATGTGGAGTGAACAGGCACTGAATGAACTAATTCGGATTGCGGAGCATGAAATTGAGGATATGCAATTTGTCTTTAAAACTGAAAAAATGCGAGACGCAATCTTACGCTGGATAAATGTATTCACACCTAGTCAAATTTATGCATTACTGTGGCGCGCAGTTAGAAACGCAAATTCAAATCGAACCAAGAATACATGGGGGAACTATTCGTTTCCGAAAAATCATACAGATTATGTGATTAAATTGGTTGATGATATTGTGAATTACAAAAATGCAAAAAATCAATCTTTTGATGCATATCAATATCCGAATTACTTAACAATGCAAACAGCAACAAATATCTTTTTTGAGGAGCTCGTTAAGCAAAAAAATTGGTTTGAAATGTTGATTACAACCATTGAAATTGATGAAAAGGTGTTGAGCTACATTAATGAACTATCCGGGCATGTTGAAGTTTTTACGGATTTGCATGAATATTCATTTTTGATTGACAACAATATAGGGTACCGTATCGAGAGCGAAGGGGTAGTTGTTGATGATGGAGTCAACGAGTGGCTATTTACCGATATAGCGACGTTAAAAAGGTTGGCCATACAAAATGGATTTACAAAGCTGAGTGATGATACTAATAAATTAGATGTTTGCTATTCCATAAAGGGGGCATACGAGACTGGATTTATTTTGGGATTGATTGAGAAGCTAAAAGCTGCGTCAACTCAATAGTTGAATGTTTCTAAAGTTTACTAAGAAACGAAATGTGTTGTGTGCCTAAGTACAAAGTAGGTGGTACACATTCAGTATCACCGTCGTTCCGTATAACGTTATTAAATATTTTAAAATTGAGTGATGAAGAAAATTAATGGACAAAGGAAAGGCGGCTCTATCATTTAAGCACTCGAAGTTAAGTCTAGTTTTTTTATTAGTTCAGTAGTAGTGCTAAAGCATAAACCCATTAATTTTAATGTATATTGACGTGTTTGGGGTTTGTTTTTTTCCAAAGAGCGTTAATCCGATTGTAACTATGTGAAAAGTTCAAAATTGCTTCATATCCCCGCGTTATAATGAAAATAAACCGAATGACGTGGGGGTAACAGATGAATAAAAAAGAAAAATTAATTTTTTGGCAACAAAGAATGAGCCGTTTTTTTAACCATTCTGGATTGTACTATTTATTGATAGTGGCGGTAATTTTATTACTTTCAACGTCGGTAATCTTTTCATTTGTTGAAGGGGTTGGCTTCTGGGATGCAATGTGGTGGGCAATTGAAACCACAACGACGGTCGGGTACGGGGATATTTATCCACATACCGTCCTTGGTCGAATTGTGGCGGTAATACTGATGTTCTTAGGGATTGGCATTATCGGGGTGTTAACAAGTACAATTACCAATTGGTATCGTGCAAGTAAAGCCCATTTTGAGAAGCTTGAAAGCATTGAAACAGAAATCAAAGAATTACGTGAACAATTATCTGAACATGAAGAGACTAAACAACTGCTGCAGAACTTAGTATCAGAACTGCGAAAAAATAAAAATAATGATACAAAAAAAGATGAAACTGACTAAGTTTCATCTTTTTTTAGTGAATTTAATTGGCAAAACGGGCCATGTAAGTAGGCAAAGCCGCACTAATTTGAGTTGGGAGTACGACGTATTGGTCACGAGCAATTTCTTCGGCAATGGCACTGTGAGCATAAGTGGCGGCGATGGTCGCTTGGGCTTTATCAGGGAATTGCGCTAAAAAGCCACCAATGAGCCCCGCTAACGTATCACCCATACCACCAGTCGCTTGATAAGGACCGCCGACAAGCAGCTGCTGTGGTGCGACGTTTGGTTGATAGATTTCGCTGTGATGCTTTTTTAAGACGACAACTGCGCCAAGTTCATCGGCAGCCTGTTGGTTATTAGCGGGGGTTTGAATTGCGATTGGAATACCACTAACTCGTTGCCATTCCATTTCGTGAGGTGTCAAAACGGTGATCTTAGTTTTAGGTAATTGAAAATCATTTTCTGATAATAAGGTTAATGCTGAACCATCGATTACTAAACTTTGGTCTGCAGTCACATGATTTAAGACAAGGTTTAGGAGCGCCAAAGACATGTCGTCAGTATCTAATCCAGGTCCAATGACGATAACATCTTGGCTAGTAATTAACTCAGCAATTTGCGAAATCTGGCGCATATCGATGACCATCGCTTCGGGTAACTTGATGTTCAACGCGGTCACATTTTTGGCGTCAGTCACGCTTGTTACGAGGCCAGCGCCAGCATTCACTGCCGCCATCGTACTCATGATAATTGCGCCATGATAATTATTGTGACCACCAATTAACATGATTCGTCCGAAAGTACCTTTGTGTGATTGTTCGGGGCGAATTTTAATCACATCACGTAAAACTTGTTCCGTAATTACTTGCATAGTTTCCTCCATTATTTTGTGTATGTAGATTCAGTCATCAGGACTAAAATTCGTGGCTGGGCGGATTGCTGCCAGCGTGATGTAGGTGGTTTCCAAGTACGCAGTGGTAAGAATACAGAAAAGTTATTAGACTAATTTTATATTCATAGGTAATATATCCATTATAACAAAACCATTTGTGATAAAATGTTACCAGATATTAGAAAATGGAGGATTTATTTAGATGACTGATTGGAAAGCAGAAATTGCAAGCCGTCAAGACGACTTTTTAAATGATTTACAAACAATGTTACGTGTGGAAAGTGTGCGTGATGACTCACTCGCAACTGCAGATGCTCCAGTAGGACCTGGTCCTAAGGCCGCTTTGGAAACATTTTTGAAAATTGCTGCGGATGCCGGTTTCCGGACTAAGAACATTGATAACATTGTTGGTTATGCTGAAATCGGACCTGAAGATGCTGAAGAATCAGTGGCTGTCCTCGCCCACGTTGACGTGATGCCAGCTGGTGAAGGTTGGGAAACTAACCCATTTGAACCAGTGATCAAAGATGGTAAGTTAATTGCCCGTGGTGCTTCTGATGATAAGGGACCAGGAATGGCAGCCTTTTACGGAATGAAAATTTTGAAGGAAAGTGGTGCACCTTTGAAGCGTCGTGTACGTTTCATTGTTGGGACTGATGAAGAAAACGATTGGAAAGACATGGATCGTTACTTTGAAGTTGAACCACAACCTACAATTGGTTTCTCACCTGATGCCGAATTCCCAGTAATTAATGGTGAAAAGGGTAACGTGACTTACGAAATCAAGTTCAAAGGTACTAATGAAGGTACTTACACTTTGAAGAGCTTTGAATCTGGTTTACGTCCTAACATGGTCCCTGGTAAGGCAGTTGCCGTTGTGGCAGCACCTGATGCTAGTGCAATGATTGAAGCCTTTAACGAATACTTGGCAGCTAACACCAAGATTACTGGTTCATTTGATGCCCTTCCAGATGGTATTGAATTTACAATTAACGGCCACCAAGTACACGGTGCAACTCCAGAAGTTGGTGAAAATGCCGGAACTTACTTGGCTAACTTCTTGAAGGACTTTGATTTTGGTGGGACTGCTAAAGGTTACTTAACATTCCTTGGTGGTATTGCTCACGACGATGCCAAGGGTAAGAAACTCGGTTTCGACTACATCGATGATATCATGGGTTACTTGACGATGAACATTGGTATCCAACGTTTTGACGATGGACGAGATGGTTTCATCAACTTGAACCTCCGTTACCCTAAGGGCGTTGACGTTACTAATATCGAAAAGGGCTTCAATGATGCTATCGAAGGCTTCGATGCAGTTGTTGAAATCCAAGGCCACCACATGGAACCTCACTTTGTTCCTGAAGATGATGAAATTGTTAAGACTTTGATTGATGTTTATAACAAGCAAACTGGTCTTGATGGTAAGCCTGAAGTTGTTGGTGGTGGAACTTACGGTCGTTTAATGGATCGTGGTGTTGCCTTTGGGGCACTCTTCCCCGGTGACACTGACACAATGCACCAAGCTAACGAATTCATGACGATTGAATCATTAACAAAGGCTGCTGCAATTTACGGTGAAGCTATCGAACGTTTGGCAACACAAGCTAACTAATACGATGAATTAACTATAACTTTATAATTATTAACGTCCGGAAATTACGTATTTCTGGACGTTTTTTTTGGTGATGCGTAAATATTTTGCTCGAAAACATGACAAACGCGTAAGATAATGATAATATTCTTAGTAATTAGAAAAAATGAGGAGCCGACAAGATGTGTTTATTTGAAAATAATTGGAAGAATAGTGAGTTAAACGCAAATAATAATTGTGTCTTTTTCGCATAGATTCCGATGTTTCGCACAATAGTCAGCGGTACTTGGAGACAGGCTATGCGGATGATCGCACAGACTGTCTTTTATTTTATCTAAAAATTGTAATTACATGAGAATTTAATTTGGAGGACAGCATGTTTAAAAAATGGCTAGGCTGGTTAATAGTTACGTTTGCGGTACTTTTGGGATTGAATATGGCGACGGGTCCACAGGTACATGCCGCAGCAAAGGAACCACACTACACCATCACGACTGATACAACGTATCCACCTTTTGAATTTGAAGATAAGAATGGCAAGTACGTCGGAATTGATATGGAAATTCTGGCGGCAATTGCTAAAGAAGAACATTTCACGTATAAATTAATGCCAATGAGTTTTAACTCAGGTGCTCAAGCCGTAGCAACTGGGCAAATTGATGGGATTATTGCGGGGATGACAATTACAGATGAACGTAAGGCGGTCTATGATTTTGGGACACCATACTATAAGACTGGGATTGTGATGGCCGTTAACAATAAAAGTAAGATTACTGGTTTGAGTGGTTTGAAGGGCAAAACAGTTGCTTTGAAAACTGGGACTGGATCAGCACAATATGCGGTCAGCTTACAAAAAAAGTACGGGTTCAAAATTAAGTATTTCAACGACTCCAACACAATGTACAATGACGTCCAAGTTGGTAACTCGGACGCGGCATTTGAAGATTCACCTGTTATGCAATATGCGATTAAGAATGGCGTGAAGCTGAAGATTGTGACTAAACCAGCATTGGCCGGTTGGTACGGGTTCGCCGTTAAAAAAGGTTCTAACAAACAATTATTAGCTTCATTCGATGATGGTTTTGCTAAAATCAAAGCTAGTGGTCAGTATGACAAAATAGTTGCCAAGTATCTTGGTGCCTCAGCTTCAAAGTTCTCTGGTTCAAAGAAGGACAATAGCACCTTTGTGGGCTTGATTAAGCAAAACAAGAAGCAATTTGCCAAAGGCCTGTGGGAAACGATGAAGTTAACCGTGGTGGGGATTGTCTTAGCCTCAATCTGGGGGATTATCATCGGTTTGATGGGTGTCTCACCAATCAAGTGGCTCCGGGGACTCTCAACGACAATCATCTATACTTTCCGTGGGTTGCCATTGATGGTGTTAGCATTCTTCATCTATATCGGTTTGCCTAACTTAACTGGTGATAAAATTCCGGCCTTTGTTGCTGGGGTGATTACACTGGTCTTGAATGAAGGTGCGTATACTGGTGCGTTTGTCCGCGGTGGGATTGAAGCTGTTGATAAGGGCCAAATGGAAGCTGCCCGCTCGCTTGGATTGCCATATGGTAAGGCGATGTTGAAGATTATTATGCCACAAGGTGTGAAAATCATGGTGCCATCGTTCATTAACCAATTCATTATCACATTGAAGGATACATCAATCCTGTCAGCAATCGGGATTATTGAATTAACGCAAACTGGGACAATTATTATTTCACGGAACATGCAAGGATTTAAAGTTTGGTTGATTGTGGCTGTAATGTATTTAGTTGTAATCACGTTATTAACTTGGTTATCAAATTGGGTGCAAAAGCGCATGAAGTAATAGGTTAGGTAGACTGCTTTGCCAATAATAAGTTTAAAAGTAGTTGAGAACAGTGTGTGATATGGTGACGAGTCTCAGTCCCGAGCACGTTAAAGAGAGGAATAAACAAATGACAGCAAAAGTTATCGTAAAAGATTTACACAAGTCATATGGCGACAACGAAGTTTTAAAAGGGATTGATCTTGAAGTTCAAGAAAACGAAGTGGTTGTAATGATTGGTCCTTCAGGTTCGGGGAAGAGTACCTTCTTACGGACATTGAACAAGTTAGAAGAACCAACAAGTGGTCAATTGATTATTAACGGTTGGGACTTAGTTGATCCAAAGACTAACTTGAACAAAACGCGTGAAAATATTGGGATGGTGTTTCAACATTTTAACCTTTTCCCACACTTAACGGTTTTGGAAAATGTGACATTGGCACCAATGGAATTGGGTAAAATGACCAAGGAAGAAGCACACAAAGAAGGGCTCGCCTTGCTCGAACAAGTTGGTTTAAGTGAAAAAGCCGATGCAAAACCTGGTCAATTATCTGGTGGTCAAAAGCAACGGGTCGCAATTGCGCGTGCCTTAGCCATGAAGCCAAGTATCATGCTCTTCGATGAACCAACCTCAGCCTTGGATCCAGAAATGGTCGGGGATGTTCTTGGTGTTATGAAGAAGCTGGCTGAAGATGGAATGACTATGATTGTCGTAACCCACGAAATGGGCTTCGCCAAACAAGTAGCGGACCGTGTAGTCTTCTTCGCCGATGGTTATATCCGTGAAGAAGGTACACCAGAAGAAATTTTTGATAATCCACAAGATCCACGGACACAAGATTTCTTGAATAAAGTTTTGAACGTTTAATAGCATGTCGAAAAGCTGACTTAGATTAATTTCTAGGTGGGCTTTTTAATTTGGCACTATTTCGTCTGACTTGGGATTGAATAAAATTGGCCACTCCGTGCCAGTAAATTACTTGGTGCACCACGCTGGAAGCAACCTCACAAGCCAAAATGCGGTCTTGTGAGGTTCGAATAAGCTGGGCGTCTAAGGAATAAATTCCTAAGACGCCTCATCTTATTCTCAGCGGCGACATGTGTTGCACACATATCACCCCAGTCGCGGTGTAAAGGCTGCGCCCGCCAAGTAATTTGCTGGCACTCCGTTAGTTAGGAATAATGTTCAAATTAAGAAAAAGTGGTCATTGTGGGGAGATTCAAGCAAATCAGTTATCGCTGATTTTGTGATGTACTCAAATTACTGCTTAAGGTATATTCCGTGGTGGATAGTGGTTTCAAAAATTGATATTCTAGAGGTAAGCGGATCGTGATTGCAAAAAAATTCTGATAAATTTTTAATCTTGTGGTAAAATAATTAGCAAGTATTAATAAACATGATAGTCAGGTGGTAATGAATGTTCTGGCTATTGATAACTTATATGCGAATTTAGTTAATTAGAAAGGTGGTTTGTGAAATGAAACAAGGTAAAGTAAGCATGTTGATGGCACAAGCCACTAATAATTTGAATAATAACAATTTGGGTGCTGATAATAATGCGCCCTTTTTGCATTACTCGAATTGATAATCAGCTAAAATGTACATGTAAGATGGTAGACTGATGAATTTCAATGACAGGTAAGGCAACTAATTAATTGCCTTACCTGTTTTTTTATTTATCTATCGAATGTAGAATCAGGGAGGGTGATTGAATGCAGATAACTTTGGAGGATAGTATGGTAAAACGAAAATGGATGTATCGCTTATTATTGAGTTTAGTAGCAGGATTGTTTTTGATGGGGATCACTCAGACAACCGATGCTGCAAAGAAAAGTAGTGAACCACACTATAATTTAACGACCGATTCAACGTACCCACCGTTTGAATTTCAAGATAAACACGGGAAATACGTGGGGATTGATATTGATATTATTGCTGCGATTGCTAAGGAAGAACATTTCACGTATTCAATGACGCCAATTTCATTTAACTCAGGAGCTCAAGCTGTCCTGTCTGGTCAATTTGATGGGATTATGGCGGGGATGGCGATTACGCCTGAACGGAAAGCAGTCTATGATTTTGGGACGCCATATTACAAAACTGGGGTGATTGCTGCAGCTGCTAAGGATAGCAAAATCAAATCACTTAAAGATTTGCGGGGCAAGACCGTTGCGTTGAAAACAGGGACCGGTGCTGCAACATATGCACTCTCAATTCAAAAGAAATATGGCTTTAAGGTCACGTATTTTAACGATTCCAATACAATGTACAACGATGTGGCGGTTGGGAACACCGTGGCGACATTTGAAGATGAACCAGTGATGAAATATGCAATTAAAAATGGGACAAAATTAGCAATTATTTCTAAACCAGCTAACTCCGGCTATTACGGTTTCGGGGTTAAAAAAGGTAAAAACCAACAACTGCTCAGAAGTTTTAACGCCGGTTTCGCCAAAATTAAAGCCAACGGAACTTACGATAAAATTGTCCAAAAATATGTTGGTGCGAGCGAAACTAAATTCTCTGGCAGCAAGGCAGAAACTAACTCAATCTGGGGATTGTTAAAGCAAAACCACAAGCAATTTGCACATGGGATTGTGAAGACCCTCGAATTAACGGTGGCGGGAATATTCTTTGCGACAATCTTTGGTGTCATTATTGGCTTACTCGGTGTCGTGCCAAGTAAGCTGGCCCAAGGTGTTGGGGGCATACTCACTTATATTTTCCGAGGATTACCACTGTTGGTATTGGCGTTCTTCATCTACATTGGGATTCCATCACTAACTGGGCAAAAAATTCCAGCAATGGTAGCAGGGCTGATTACGTTGACCTTAAATGAAGGGGCTTATATTGGGGCCTTCGTTAAGGGCGGCTTGAATGCTGTTGATAAGGGACAAATGGAAGCAGCACGTTCATTGGGAATGCCATATAGTAAAGCCATGATGAAGGTCATTATGCCTCAAGGAATCAAAATCATGGTACCTTCATTTATTAACCAATTTATTATTACCCTGAAGGATACTTCGATTCTTTCGGCAATTGGTATCATTGAATTAACGCAAACTGGGACAGTAATCATTTCACGGAACATGCAAGGATTCCGGATTTGGTTGATTGTCGCAGTAATGTATCTGGTCATCATCACAGGATTAACGTTCCTCGCTAACTGGGTGGACCGCAAATTGAATAAATAATGAAAAAATCTCGCTAATAAATTAGCGGGATTTTTTTATGTCAAATGAATCGGTAACGGCATGTAGCGTTAGTCAGCAGTGATACTGTGTGGTAATCGGATAATAAATTTGTGTTGTTCATTAAGCTTAGTGTTTGATAAAAAAATTTAAGGTGTCGATTTTTACGCTTTCACGTTATTAATACAATTAATTAAAAAAGAAACATGAAATAATGAGTTTGTGAAATAAAGATAAAAGTTATCGTTGGCGAATATTAGAATCATGGGATTGTGAATGCTTAATATTGATAGTTGTTTTCTTATAGTGTTGGCTAGCTTTCATTTGATACAGCACGTTTTTTGGCTGTGTTAATTCAAAATTAAATGTTACATAAGAAAAACCACAACTATTCAAAATGCGAATAATACATTTACTCTAATTAGACGTTAATTGGTATTGTGAATCATTTATCGATGTTGTATTATCTATTTTAAAGATTAAGGGGCTTGATTAATCTTTAGCTTACTTTGGGAATTAAGGAGAATATATTATGGATGAACGGAAACGTTTTAAGTTGTATAAATTGGAGCCCAAAGTGAACAGTGGCGAAAATATAATATTAACGCACTAAAATAGTAAGCTGTTGGAGGGTGAATATGAAAAAAAGTGAAATTGTTTTTTCGAGTGTAGTGGTAATTATGGCGGCCACAAGCGGATATATATTTGGGACAAGTGCAATTGCATCGGAAAAAGTGAACATTACAAATGTACAATTTACATATGACCAGAATCGGCTAAGCATACGTGGTAAAGCAAACAAAGTATCAAAAGTGAAAATTCGTGTTGGTGAAAAATCCTATAAGGTAAAAGTGGTATCAGGAAAATTTACAAAAAAGTCAAAATAGTAGGCTACCCTGATATTGCCGTATTTGCAAAGGAATCAAAACAATTGTATTCAAGTAATTCGTATACGACTACCAAACCTACTGTTAAAAAATATGGCCATAAAATTGTAAGCCCAAGTCCTGACGCTGTAAATTTGGCTGATTATAGTGCAAGCACTAAAGCAGATTTCTATGAAAAGGGGGCCGATATTAAAAATGGTGTCTATCAAAATTATGGAAAAATTATTACTAAAGCGGGTGCGACAATTATAATTTATAGTGATTCCAAAAAAATAGGAACGTATAAGTTAGGTAGCAAAGCTAAATCATTAACGTTTACTTTAAATACGAAAAAAATAATTAATAACAAAAGCAAGTTTAAGGTTACGGTCAAGGTACGAGATAAGAAACGAAGCAAGAGTGTAAAATTGACACCTACTAATTTGGGAGTTAATAGGGTGAAGACAATGTCGTAATTACATCGGAATTGGTTAAATAAAAAATTTAAGATGTGTTTACACTAGGCGAGGAAAATAGCTTGAAAATAATAAAGCGCATTACAATTTGTATTTTATTACTAGGAATGCTAACTGCATTTATTAGTAGTTTATCGATTAATGGATCAATTCGCTTACACACTTTTATTGCCGGAGCACCCATTACGGCGGTAAAAATGACAATCAAACCAGCAACTGAATATGGTGTTAAATATTACCGGATTTCACCAAGTTTTAGTAATTTTGCTGGAACGCTTGGGGTTAATGGTTTTCGTGTTGATAAAGTAGGGATATTTTATGTATCACATCCGGTGAGTGCATAAATTTATACCGATTGTTTTATTTTATGGAGAAGCGAGTTAACGCATTAAATAGTTAACTTGGCAAAATTACAAAATATCGAGTAATTAAGATGTTACACTAGGCGAGGAAAATAGCTTGAAACTAATAAGACGCGTTACAATTTATATTTTATTACTAGGAATGCTAACTGCATTTGTTAGTAGTTTATCGATTAATGGATCAATACGGTTACACACCTTTTTAGCCGGAGCACCCATTACAGCGGTAAAAATGACAATTAAACCCGCAAATTCTGATGGTGTTAAATATTACCGGATTTCACCAAGCTTTAGTAATTTCGATGGAACGGTCGGGATTAATGGCTTTCGCATTGATAGAGCCGGGATATTCTATATACCGCATCCGGTGAGTGAGTAACAGGTAGCAATATATATTCAAATCATCTAAACAAAAAAATAGCCGTTGAATCCGATAAAGGGTTCAACGGCTATTATAATTGTGCTAGAAATATCAGATACTAGTGGCAGTGCCGGCCCTCGTTACTTGAGTTAACCTCGAATTTTTCATTAATGGCGAGGGTCATCGGATGCCGTAAAAGATTTTTGAGTGGGGACGACTTAGCATTGAAAAGCCAGCGGTTTAAGACCACCGTAATCCCAATTAAGATGGCTTCGTTTTCGCGATGAGTGATGACGAGTTCATTATATGGGCCTTGCGCAAGGACTGTCGGCTTAACGGTTAATAGCAATTCTTGTCCATGGTAGGCGTGATAGATTCCTGATGCTAAACTACCATTAATTAGCCAACTTAAGCCCCGCACATAGACAACGTCAATCAGTGAGCCAAGGGATAAACCAATTGAGCCAACCGTTTCGTGATTGGTCTTGATTTCAAAACGAGGCAAGAGCCCGTATGAAGTTTGCTCCATTTCAACGACTAGCTCGCCTAAGTCATTATAGATATGGACAAAAGCGTTGGCACGACCAAATTGCCCAGTCACTAAGTATTGAGCTTTACCGTCAACATCGCGGACTGTCGTTGCAGTCTGTTTGCTTGAACTATTCTGCTGTTTTAAGTATAGTTTACGCATAGCTTTATCCTTCTACTGACTAATTGTTAGCAATCCTTGAACATATCTGTTATTCTTTATTCTAACATGAAAGCGGATAAATTTAATTATTGTGTAAACATTCACAAGATGTTAAGATATTATCGAGATTGGAAATTAAATATGACACCTTTTATTCATAATGATTGGTGGCCAATTTTGGCCCCGGTCTTGCAAACGCCCGAATTCAATAAGTTAAGTGAATTTGTCCATCAAGAATATGCAACTGCAAATGTTTATCCACCGAAAGCCGAAGTTTTTGCGGCGTTTGAGCGGACCGGCTTTGCGGATACAAAAGTTGTAATTCTCGGTCAAGATCCTTATCATGAACAAGGACAGGCGCAAGGCCTAAGCTTTTCTGTCGCACTAGGTATCAAATTACCACCAAGCTTACGCAACATCTATCAAGAATTGAACGATGACCTTGGTATTAAACCGGTCGAACATGGCTGCTTAATTCCATGGACAAAGCAAGGTGTGTTGCTACTGAACACGGTTTTGACAGTTCGTGAAGGGGCAGCCAACTCGCACAAGGGTCACGGATGGGAAACAATTACTGATGAAGCAATTCGCGCTTTATCAGCTAAACCTGAGCCAGTTGTTTTCATTTTATGGGGGAAACCGGCACAATTGAAGCTGAAGTTGATTGACCAGACGCGTAATTTTACGATTACAAGCTCGCATCCATCGCCACTGTCTTCATATCGGGGTTTCTTTGGGTCAAAACCATTTTCCAAGACTAACGAGTTACTAGTTTCAGTTGGTGAAACGCCAATTGACTGGCAACTTCCCGCACAACCGATTATAGATTGATAACTTAAATTTTTTGGAGGCATTACAATCATGGAACTTTTCGAAGAATTACAAAGCAAGATTACTGGTACGAACAAGACAATCGTTTTCCCAGAAGGTGAAGATGTCCGTGTTCAAGGTGCAGCAGTGCGTTTAGCAAAAGATGGCTTGTTGAAGCCAATTTTGCTTGGGGCAACAGCAGATGTTGAAAAAACCGCTGCTGAAAACAATTTTGATTTGAGTGGTTTGACTGTCCTTGACCCAGCAACATACCCAGCTGAAGATTTAGCTAAGATGGTCGCAGCATTGGTTGAACGTCGTAAGGGTAAGACAGATGAAGCAACTGCAACTAAGTGGCTCACTGATGTAAACTACTTCGGTACGATGTTAGTTTACATGGGTCTTGCCGACGGAATGGTTTCAGGTGCTACACACCCAACTGGTGATACTGTGCGTCCAGCCCTCCAAATCATCAAGACTGCTCCTGGTTCATCACGGATTTCAGGTGCCTTCATCATGCAAAAGGGTGACGAACGTTATGTCTTCTCTGATGCAGCTATCAACATTGATATTGATGCACCAACAATGGCCGAAATTGCTGTCCAATCAGCAGCAACTGCCAAGGTCTTTGGCATTGATCCTAAGGTTGCAATGCTTTCATTCTCAACTAAGGGTTCAGCTAAGGCTGATCAAGTAACTAAGGTTGCTGAAGCGACTGAATTGGCGCATGAATTAGCTCCTGAATTAGCGCTTGATGGTGAATTACAATTTGACGCGGCCTTTGTGCCATCTGTTGGTGCTTCAAAAGCTCCAGACTCAGATGTTGCCGGTCACGCCAACGTCTTTATCTTCCCCGACTTGCAATCAGGTAACATTGGCTACAAGATTGCCCAACGTTTGGGTGGTTACGAAGCGATTGGACCTATCTTGCAAGGTTTGGCTAAGCCAGTTTCTGACTTATCACGTGGTGCTAACGAAGAAGATGTCTACAAAGTTGCAATCATTACTGCAGCTCAAGCATTAAACTAATTTAAATATGAACCAGGGGAGCAACGGTTTTAACTTTTGTTTCCCGGTCAATGGTTTGATTTCTACCGTATTCACGAATAGGGAGAAATTAGGCCATTTTTTTATGGAGTGCGAGTCATCATAATTTGTTGTAAAAACCAAGAAAAAATTATATCTATACCGCTCACATTTGATACAATCGGTTGCAAGCGTATTAGAATGGGCATAGTGGAATCTTGTGAAGTAAAAGATATAGGCATATTTGCGAAGGTATGTCTTTTTTGTGTATAAAGTGTGCGGTTTTTGTAAAGCGAGTGTTCAGATTCGCATTTGAGCTAAAACGTTGCTATACTGGAATTTATGGCATGGCTGACAAGATATTTTTTATTAGGTTGAACTTTTTTTCACAAAAGGGTTGCACAAACTAAAAAGATGGTATATCATAGGTCTTGTTAAGAAATGCACAAACAATATTCAAGCAAAACAAAGGGGATACCAAACATGGCTGAAACTGTAAAAAAAGCTCCAAAAAAGCCTTTAACTGAAGAAGAAAAGGCACAAAAAGTAGCCACTGCTGAAGCATTAGCAGAAAGCTTAGTTTCAAAGGCTCAAAAGGCCGTTGAAGAATTTTCAACATTCTCTCAAGAACAAGTCGATAAGATTGTTGCTGCAATGGCTTTGGCCGGTAGCGAAAACTCATTACGTCTTGCTCATGCGGCTCACGATGAAACTGGTCGTGGGGTTGTTGAAGATAAAGATACTAAGAACCGTTTTGCATCAGAATCTGTATACAACGCAATTAAAAATGATAAAACTGTTGGCGTAATCAACGAAGACCCAGTTACTGGTAAGGTTGAATTAGCTGCTCCACTTGGTGTATTGGCAGGGATCGTTCCTACTACTAACCCAACTTCAACAACTATTTTCAAATCAATGTTATCTGCTAAGACTCGTAATGCGATTGTCTTCGCATTCCACCCACAAGCTCAAAAGTCATCAGCACTTGCTGCACAAATCGTGTTAGATGCCGCTGTTGCTGCTGGTGCACCTAAGGACTTCATCCAATGGGTTGATGTTCCTTCACTTTACAACACTACTGCATTGATTCAAAACCGCGGTATTGCTTCAATCTTGGCTACTGGTGGACCTTCAATGGTTAACGCAGCCTTGAAGTCAGGTAACCCATCAATGGGTGTTGGTGCCGGTAACGGTGCTATCTACATCGATTACACTGCTGATTTGGAACGTGCTGCTGAAGATTTACTTCTTTCAAAGCGTTTCGATAACGGTATGATTTGTGCCACTGAAAACTCAGCTGTTATTGATAAGAGCGTTTACGCAACTTTCATTAAGCAATTAGAAGCACAAGGTGCCTATGTACTTCCAAAGGCTGACTATGACAAGTTGGCTGACTACGTATTTAACGATAACCACGGTGTTAACGGTCCAGTTGCTGGTATGAGCGGTCGTTGGATTGCTGAACAAGCTGGTATCAAGATGCCAGAAGGTAAGGATGTTATCCTTGTTGAATTGGACGAAAAGAACATTGGTGAAAAGCTTTCATCAGAAAAACTTTGCCCAATCTTGTCAGTTTACAAGTCTAACAGCCGTGAAAATGCAATCGCGATTGTTCGCGCATTGTTGAACTACCAAGGTGCAGGTCACAATGCTGCTATCCAAATCGGTGCTCAAGACGATCCTTTTGTTAAGGAATACGCTGACGCCGTTGAAGCTTCACGTATCCTTGTTAACCAACCTGACTCAATCGGTGGTGTTGGTGACATCTATACAGACGCATTACGTCCAAGTTTGACACTTGGTACAGGATCATGGGGGAAGAACTCATTGTCACACAACTTATCAACTTACGATTTGCTTAACATTAAAACTGTCGCTCGTCGTCGTAACCGCCCACAATGGGTTCGTTTACCAAAGGATATCTACTACGAAAACAACGCCATCACATACTTGCAAGAATTGCCAGATGTTGATCGCGCATTCATCGTAGCTGACCCAGGTATGGTTCAATTTGGTTTCGTTGACAAGGTTCTTGATCAATTCGCATTGCGTGCTGACCAAGTTAAGACATCAATCTACGGTTCAGTTCGCCCTGACCCAACGATTAGCCAAGCTATCGATATTGCTAAGCAAATGGCAGAATTCCAACCAGATACTGTGATCGCCCTTGGTGGTGGTTCAGCTCTTGATGCTGGTAAGATTGCTCGTTTCTTATACGAATACTCAACTTCACACGAAGGTATCTTAGAAGATGCTGAAGCACTTAAGGAACTCTTTACTGAACTTCAACAAAAGTTCATGGATATCCGTAAGCGTATCGTGAAGTTCGAACACCAACGTAAGACACAAATGGTTGCTATTCCAACTACTTCAGGTACTGGTTCAGAAGTTACACCATTCGCTGTTATTACTGATGACGAAACTCACATCAAGTACCCATTGGCTGACTACGAATTGACTCCACAAGTTGCCATCGTGGACCCATCATTTGTTATGACTGTTCCTAAGCGTACTGTTGCATTCTCTGGTTTGGACGCATTGTCACACGCCCTTGAATCATATGTATCAGTTATGTCTTCAGACTACAACCGTCCATGGGCATTACAAGCAATCAAGTTGATCTTTGAAAACTTGACTACTTCATACAAGTACGATCCAAAGAACCCAACTAAGGAAGGCCAAAAAGCACGTGAAAACATGCACAACGCATCTACTTTAGCTGGTATGTCATTCGCCAACGCATTCCTCGGAATTAACCACTCATTGGCTCACAAGACTGGTGGAGAATTCGGCTTGCCACACGGTTTGGCAATCGCCATTGCTATGCCACACGTAATTAAGTTCAACGCAGTTACTGGTAACGTTAAGCGTACTCCATACCCACGTTACGAAACTTACACTGCACAAAAAGATTACGCTGACATCGCTCGCTTCCTTGGCTTGACTGGTAAAGACGATGCTGCTCTTGTAGACGCATTGCTTGCTAAGATTGCTGACTTGGCTAAGTCAGTTGAAGTTGAAACTTCACTTTCAGCTAACGGCGTTGACAAGAAGCACTTCGAAGGCGCAGTTGATAAGCTTGTTGATCTTGTTTACAACGACCAATGCACACCTGGTAACCCACGCCAACCTTCATTAGAAGAAATCAAACAACTTTTGAAGGATCAATTCTAAATCTGGACACCTGCTGAGAAAATGCAAGCTTGCTTGTAATTTTCGAAAAGGAGTTGTTGTAGGAATTGAACGACGTTGAGTTTCACATAAACTTAATAATAAAAAGAGATTTCACTCCGGTGGAATCTTTTTTGTTGCCTAAAAAATTAAAATGGCTCTATTCCGTCTGACGTGGAATTTATAAAATGCGATGAGATGTATGATGCCACTGCGTGCCTGAAAATCACATTGTGCACCGAGATGGAAGCACATGCCCAAGCTGCTTGCTTATGCCTGAGGTACGGCAACGCAAAACATTCCAGCAGTTTGTTTGCAACAAACAACTGAATCTAATCAAAACCCGATTAGATTAGCCTTCCAGGCTGAATGTCTGTCTTGGGCAATTCGGGATAGCTGGCAGTCTAATGGCTAAAGCCAAAAGACTGCTCATCTACCCTCAGCGACAAACTCGACACGTGGTGTCACGTCCCATTTCGGTGTAAAGCCTGCCGGCCACAAAGTGATTTTCAGGCACTCCGCTAAGCTTGTGGCGACAAGAATTACGGTATATTACTAGTCAGACTGCCTACTCAAACTAACGAAGAGGCTGGAAACAGGCTGGACTTTAGCTCGCACCGTGATGGCATAATCAGTAACGGGTTTCGTTACTGATTATGGATTTGTGAAGATGGTTAGCGCGTTAGCGAACCAAGCTTCGCAAACATTTGAAGACCGCACTGTGGCTTCAAATGCTTGTCTTCCATCGCGGTGTCCAGACTGTTTCCAGCATCGTAGTGGGAATCGATCTGAGACACATATCCAAATTCCACGCTAGAAAA
The DNA here is from genome assembly GCF_004358325.1 of Periweissella cryptocerci. Classification (NCBI taxonomy): domain Bacteria; kingdom Bacillati; phylum Bacillota; class Bacilli; order Lactobacillales; family Lactobacillaceae; genus Periweissella; species Periweissella cryptocerci. The sequence goes on from NZ_CP037940.1 coordinate 2,213,120, forward strand.
AATTTAGCCATTAAAATTTAACACAATGTAAATGGGGTTCTACCTATTTTAGTGTGAGAGTGTCGTTTCTATACTTTTCAATCATCCAATTACTGAGGTTATATTGTCAGTGCTTTTTCCATGTTGCTGCGGTCTGTGATTGGTAACTATTTTTCGCTAGTTTGAGCATTACTCCTAACTAACGAAGTGCCGGTAATTTACTGGCACGTAGTGGGCAATTTTATTCAAACCCACGTCAGACGAAATAGAGCCGCAAATAGCCCCGATTTCTACTAAAGTAAAAATCGAGGCTATTTGTAGGAAATAAATATCACTTGTATGATTCCAAATGTCATTAAATGTGTGCCACAAGCGTTTTAACGAAGTCTACCAAGATTGTTTGGTCATCTTCGCTGAAACGGTTCAAAGAAGGTGAGTCGATGTCTAAGACACCTAACTGCTTGCCATCGTTAGTAACTAATGGGATGACGATTTCTGAGTTTGAAGCGGCATCGCAGGCGATGTGACCAGGGAATTCGTGCACATTAGGCACAAGGATTGGTGCTTGTTGGGCGAAACTAGTTCCGACAACACCTTTACCGGGTTTGATGTGCATACATGCGACTTTACCTTGGAATGGTCCAAGAATTAAATCTTCACCAGCTTCATCATAAAGATAGAAGCCAGCCCAGTTTAAGTCAGGAATAGTTTGCATCAAGAGGGCCGATGCGTTTGCTAAGTTAGCAGTGAAGTTAGTTTCCTCATAGAGGAGGGCGTCGAGTTGGGGTACGAGCAATGAATCAATAGTGGTTGCCGTCATGTCAGAAAGCCTCATTTCATTAGAAAATATTAATGTTAATTGTATCAAGTTACTGATAAAAAACAAGTAGCATATTGAACTTTAAGCGTGTGAATTGCTGTGCTATGATAAAAACAATAACAATTTTGTGTGGGGGTAAATGATGATTAATAACTACGATGAGGCAGTGGCGTACATTCACAGCCGTTCAGTGTGGAAGAAGACGCCAACTTTTGCGCGGATTACGGCACTCTTAGCGGCATTGGATAACCCGCAAGAAAAAATTAAAACGGTGCATATTACGGGCACCAATGGTAAAGGGTCAACAACTGCGTTTTTACGGAATATTTTACAAAGTAACGGTTTAACCGTGGGGACGTTTACTTCACCATTTATCACGAAATTTAACGAAAGAATTAGTTTAGATGGTGTGATGCTGTCAGATGAAGCAATCCTTAAGCTGGTGCAAAAAATCGAACCGATTGTGGCAGAACTTGATGAAAAACTTGCCGATGGCGGACCAACCGAATTTGAAGTTATTACAGCGATGATGTTTTACTATTTTGCGACTAATCCAGTTGATATTGTGTTGGTTGAAGTGGGGATTGGCGGTACTTGGGATTCAACGAATGTCATTACACCATTATTAAGTATTATCACTTCGGTTGGTATGGATCACATGCATGTGCTTGGGAATACATTGGCCGAAATTGCTGACCAAAAAGCTGGCATTATCAAGCCGGGGGTACCAGTGATTTACGGTGGCTCAGTCACTGATGAAGCCGGCAAAGTGATTGCAGAGGTTGCCGCAAAACAAGCGTCGCTGCTATATACATTTGACAATCTTGAAATAAAGCTTGCTAAGGCGAATTATCAATGGCAGGAAAAATTTAGCTGGCAATTGGGGGATGCGGAACTACTTTCTACCATGAAGCCCCGCAAATTGCCAGACACGGTAATTTCATTACTGGGTGAGCATCAAGTGGCCAATGCGAGTCTCGCAATTTTGGCTTATTATTATTTGGCCAGCCAACATGTTGTGGCATTTGATGTTGCTACTTTGCGTGCGGCACTATTTGCTACTACTTGGCCAGCACGATTTGAACGGTTAAATGACGAGCCATTAGTAGTTATTGATGGCGCACATAATGTACCAGCAGTGACGCAACTGGCGACTTTGTTGCAGGATCACTTTGCAACCTTGGATACGATTCATGTGATTTTTGCCGCGCTCGCTGATAAGCAGTTTATCGAGATGGCCGAATTGTTAGTAGCCGTACCAAATGTCAAATTACACGCTACGGAATTTGCCGGGCCGGGGAAACGTGATATTGCTGATGAAGACTTGTTAGCGGAACGTTTTGGTGACCAAATTGACACGTATGAAACGTGGCCTATCGCGTTGGCCACGGTACTTGATGACCTTGGCGATAACGATATGATTCTCCTGACTGGATCGTTGTATTTTGTGAGCGAAGTGCGCGCATACTTTAAAAGTTTAGCAAATTAAAAAATAATCGAACTCCTTACGTATATTACTTATATAAGCTAATTTACGAAGGAGTTTTTTTATGATGACTGAAAATTTTGTGGCGCCTGTAAACGAATTATCCATGAATGAACTACTGGATCAATATTTTTGGTCACATGGTTTTGAACAAACTGCGCGTGAACGTGCGATTGCTGAGTTCTTCAAATATTTTCCAAATGAACTGGCGTATCAGCAAGCAGACTACCAACGGTTGCAAGCATTTATCGCCATCAATCCTAATGTTTATGGTTCTTTGGTGGCAACAATAGAACTGGGAAAACGAATTGGTAACGCGACACCAGATATTTTGGGCCAAGTATTGTCTAGCAAAATGTTCGGTGAACAATTAATCAAGGAAATGCATATGTTGAGCCAAGAGCAACTCTGGTTATATTCATTGAATGCCAAACACGAAATTTTGGCAAAGGATATCATTCACATTGGGACACTCAGCACGTGCCCATTTCATCCACGGGATATTTTCCGCCGGGCCTTGCAGTTAAATGCCGAAAGCATTGTCATTGTCCACAATCATCCAAGCGGGCAAGCACAGCCCTCACACAACGATGTGGTGTTGTCACAAAGACTTGTCAATTGTGGGCAACTCTTTAATATCGCGGTACTTGATTCATTCGTAATTGGTTTTCACGAATACCGCAGTTTACGTGAAGAAGGGCTGATAAACGCAGCAACGTCACTGGATTAGCGCAGTTGATTTGCTAATGTATTAGCTAGATGCGCGTATTATTTTCAGGTACGCAATGGCGAGTAAAGATATTAAGGATTGGTAAGATGGACATTAAGATTATAGATGTCTAATGATATTTGATATAATGTACTTATCTCAAATATATGGAGGACAATTTATTATGACACTTATTATTATCTTGATCATTGTAGTAGTCATTGCACTTGCTTGGATTTCAATCTACAACGGTTTAGTAAAATCACGGATGCACACTAAGGAAGCGTGGAGCCAAATTGACGTGCAATTGAAGCGCCGAAATGACTTGATTCCTAACTTAGTTGAAACGGTTAAAGGTTACGCTAACTTTGAACAAGGAACATTAGAAAAAGTTGTTGGTTTACGCAATCAAATCGCGCAAGCACCAGCTGGTAACCAAAATGAAACGATGAAGTTGTCGGATCAAATGACTTCATCAATCAAAGGGATTTTTGCAGTTGCGGAATCATACCCTGATTTAAAGGCCAACGAACAATACAAGCAATTGATGGAAGAATTGACGAACACGGAAAACAAGATTGCGTACTCACGTCAACTCTTCAACACGACAACTGCCAGTTACAATGCTAAGTTGCAGACTTTCCCAACTAATGTACTTGCTGGTATTCACCACTTTGAACCAAGTGAATTCTTGGAAACGCCAGCGGAAGAAAAAGCGGTGCCCAAGGTTTCATTTGGAGCTGACGGCAAGTAGGTAAGGAGACTAACATGTTATTCGATCAAATCGCGCAAAATAAACGGCGTACGGTCTATCTGTTAGTTGGCTTTACTATCTTGATGCTTTTGATTGGGGCAGCCGTTGGTTACTACGCCGTTGGTTCAATGGAAGTTGGGCTGATTGCTGCGGCTGTGATTGGTGCGATTTATGCATGGATTATGATTGAACAATCTACTGAAATTGTGATGAGCATGAACCACGCCCGAGAAATCACGGATAAGAATCAAGCACCCCAATTATGGAATGTGGTGGAGGACATGGCGATGGTTGCCAACGTGCCAATGCCACGGGTGTTTATCATTGATGATCCGAGTCCAAACGCATTTGCCACGGGTAACAGTCCGAAGAATTCGGCGGTTGCTGCAACTACTGGGATTTTAGCGCGCTTGAATCGTGAAGAACTTGAGGGCGTAATGGCGCATGAAATGTCGCACGTCCGTAATTATGATATTCGGATTTCAACGATTGCCCTCGCATTAACGGCAGCGATTTCATTACTAGTTAATATCGGTAGTCGCTTCTGGATGTTTGGTGGTAATCGTAAAAATGATAGTAAAAATGAAGGTGGCGGCCAAGCGCAATTAATTATGATGGTTGTGTCAATTGTCCTGATGGTTCTTGGACCAATCGTGGCGACCATCGTGCAATTAGCGATTTCGCGGAATCGTGAATATTTGGCTGATGCCAGTGCGGTTGAACTTACCCGGAATCCCCAAGGGTTGATAAGTGCGCTTAAAAAGATTTCTGATTCAGAACCGATGCAAAATGCTGATCCTAACTCGGCGGCACTTTACATCGAAGATCCAATGAAGAAAAAATCAATGGCGCACTTATTTTCAACACACCCAGAAACTACAGATAGAATTGCTCGCTTAGAAAAGATGTAAGAGCGTATCAATAAATCATAAAAAGTCGTCATTTACGCGTTTGAAAACGTTGAAATGGCGGCTTTTGTTTTGTATTAATGTAAAATGTAGATGCGTAAGTTAGTAGTATTGGAAATTGTGAATATGGCAGTAGGTAACATTTTCGGGCATAGGTTGACTTGCGCTGCGATTAATTGTAGGCTACAGGTGTAAGCGGTTTCAAATCAGTGCTAATTGTAACGCTGATATTTAGAGATTCATCAACGAAATGGGGAGTAGATAGTGGACAAACAAGCGATTAAACAAGAAATAACTAATGGCAAAACCGCATTAGGAATTGAATTGGGTTCAACGCGGATTAAGGTTGTCTTAGTAGCATCTGATTTTTCAACAATTGCAAGCGGGGGCTTCGATTGGGAAAATAAGTTAGAAGATGGTAACTGGACGTATTCATTGGAAGATATCTGGGCAGGGGTACAGGCAGCATATGCCGAGGTCGCCCAAAAAGTTGGTGATGAGTATGCCGAATTACAATCAATTGGTTCAATGGGTTTTTCGGGAATGATGCATGGGTACATGGCATTTGATGACAAAGGTGAATTACTGGTACCATTTCGGACATGGCGGAATTCAAGTACGTGGCGAGCAGCTAAGATGCTTTCAAAACTATTTAATTTCAATATTCCACAACGCTTCAGTATTTCACACCTGTATCAAGCCATCTTGGATCAAGAATCACATGTTAAAAATGTTGATTTCATCACGACCCTAGGTGGTTATATTCACTGGAAAGTTACTGGTGAAAAAATTCTCGGTGTCGGGGATGCGTCAGGTATGTTCCCAATTGATTCAGTTACGGATCAATTTGATCATAAAATGTTACAGAAATTCCGTAATTTAAAAGCGGTACAACAATATCGATGGGATATTGCTGATGTCTTACCAGCAATTCGGTTGGCAGGTGAAGAAGCCGGACATTTAACAGCGGCTGGGGCAGCACTTATTGACCCAACCGGTAATCTCCAACCTGGTTCGATTGTTGCCGCCCCAGAAGGTGATGCCGGTACGGGAATGGTAGCAACTAATTCAGTTAAGCAACGAACAGCTAACATTTCAGCTGGAACGTCAGCGTTTGCGATGGTGGTGTTAGAAAAGCCGCTCGCCCAAGTTTATGAAGTCATCGATATGGTGACGACACCCGATGGTTCAGCTGTGGCAATGGTTCATGCCAATAATTCATCTTCCGATATTAATGCGTGGGCGAAGTTGTTTGGTGAATTTGCCAAAGCGATTGGAACGGAACTTACGTCAACTGAGTTATATAGTGCTTTGTTTAACTCAGTTAAGGAGTCCCAACCCAACGCGGGTGAATTATTAAGCTATGGGTATTACTCTGGAGAAAATATCACGGGAATGGATGAAGGACGCCCATTGTTAGTCCGGACACCCACTAGTGAGTTTTCATTGGGGAACTTAATGCGGATGAATCTGTACTCGGCCTTTGGTGCGATGAAGATTGGTTTAGATATTTTGAAAGAAGAAGAGGTTACGACTGATAGTGTAGTTGCCCAAGGTGGTATTTTTAAGACACCAGTGATTGCCCAATCGATTTTGGCCGCAATTATGGGGGCACCAGTGACAGTCATGGCTAACGCCGGTGAAGGTGGTCCTTGGGCCATGGCGATTCTGAGCCAGTTTGTGACGATGCGCGATGCCGATGAAAAGCTTGCTGATTTTTTGGATAACAAAGTTTTTAAGGATGTTAAACGGACAACCCTTGAACCTGATCAAAATGACGTGATTGGCTTTGCTGAGTTCATGAAGAATTATAACGAGGGACTCATTATTGAACGTGCAGCGATTGAACATTATCCTGCCAAGTAAATCTTTAGATACGCGAAATGAAAAATGTGAATAGGGATTCAAAATCAGTATTTAATGATTTTGAATCCCTATTTTTGGCCTGTAAGTTATTAAAATGTTAATTACCATCGATTAATTAAACGCGCGCTAAAAGTAAGCTTCGGTAAATCTTCACATACTCGAGGGCTCATCTTAAGTATTTTCAAATTAATTTGGGAAAATTGATTATCCAAAAAATGAATTATCTTAAGGAGAATGAGTACATGAAAAAACAAGTAATTGTATCAACGGGGCTTGCCTCAGCAATGGTTATCTCAACCCTCGCCGGGCCGGTAGCGGTGTTAGCTGATGTGAAGCCTGAGGAATCGCGAGTTGAACAAAAAATGAAGAGCAAGGCTGGTAAGGGGACAGACGTGAGTTCGGAGCAGTCGAAGAAAGCGTTGCAAGAATTCCGTAAAGGGATGCCAAACGGGCCTAAGCTTGGAACAAACAAACAAGTGCCGACTAAACGAACTGAACCGGTAACCAAGCAACGTCAAGCCGCTAAAATTGCCCGGATTGGGGAGGGTAAGGCGTTTGAGCAACTTATTCCTGATGCGGAACTTCGGGGTGGAATTGCGACATATGGAGGATATAAGGAAGGGGAAAATCTGATATCGGATGATGTTACGATTTTAAATGAATCAGATGATGCAACGGCAGTAAAACAGGTGTTAGCAAAGATTACTTGGTTATGTTTATATCAGCAAGACACTTATTCTGTGACAAATTTAACAGGTATCAATAATTTAACTAATTTAGAACATTTAGATTTTGATAATGATACTAATGTTGGGGTAAAACATAATATTAAATCAATAGCTTCAGGTACGTTCGCGAACATGAGTAAATTAGACATTATATATCTTGATGGGAATGGATTAGAAAGCATTGATCCAGATGCGTTTGAAAATAACGATAAGTTGAGGTACCTAATTATATATGACAATCCTTTAACTGACTTCGATTTTTTACACCCATTATCACTGAATATGAATGTACAAGCCGGTTGGAACAAAAGTGTGATTTGGCAAGATAGCGTGAAACTACTCGCTGAGACCAACGGGGTACCGATACCTGTATTTTTGGATAATAGTGGTATGGACATGCAGAGAGTGGTAAAGTTGACCGCTAAATTTAAGCAACAATTACAAGGTAATCACGCGTATGATGATGAGTTAAATAATATTGATTATTCGTATCTGAATCAAAACGAGACGTTTAAGCGATTGATTCCAGATGGTGGGCTTCGGACAGCAATCGTAGAAGCTGTGGATGGTGAAGCTCAAAAAATTCTGAATGAGTCTGATTCGGAAGCGACCATTAAAGAAGTTTTGAAGTCGATTAATAACCTTCAAAATTATGGCGGCGAGGTAACCATTAGAAGTTTAGATGGGATAAATAATTTAACAAATTTGGAATACTTATATTTGGAAGACCAATGTATTGTAGAACTGAAAGCGAATACGTTTGCTGATATGGACAAACTAAGCAGGCTATATTTATCTGATAGTGGAACTACTAGTATTGATGAAAACGCGTTTGCTGGATTAACAAGTTTGAAGTACTTAGACTTCTACAATGGCTTTGAGCAAGTAAAGTTGAAAGCAAAAACATTTGCACCTTTAAATAATTTAGAAGAATTATATTTATACAATTGTGACATTAGTACAACTAATTTCGCCAACTTGACTAAATTAATAGAATTTGGATTAGGTGGTAAGCTAGGACTTACCAAACTAGACGCAAAAATATTTGCTAAGATGACTGCATTAGAGTATTTTGATTTGTACTATAGTTTGATTACAGAAATTGATGAAAATACATTTGTTGGCTTAGATAAATTAAAGTCGGTATATCTGGAAAATAATTCAAATTTGACTAATTTCGACTTTTTACACGCATTATCGGTAAGTAGCAACTTGGGTACAAGTACCGAAGATTGGGAAAGAAGCTTAGCTTGGCAAGATTCAGTTAACGAGCTAGCCGTAAGTTTAGGCGTAATGCCATTAGAATTTATAGGAAGTACAAGCAGCACTGCGATAGCTTGCGCTAAGTTCAAGCAAGGTTTGAATGTAATTAAAAATACTCAAAATGTCGGTGGTGTTACAAACAACGATGCCATTAAAGCTGCTCAAGATGAGCTGAAAGCCGCAGTTGAAAGTGGCGATGAAGCACAAATTAGTACGCTTAAGAATAACCTCTATAATTTAATTAATACTGAAATCAAGAGTACATCGGATTCGTTAATCAAGAACGCCAATAATAACGCAGCCGTCAAAACTGCCTTGGCTGCCGTTGAAACTGCTAAAAACAATCATGATTATGGAAACATGGCGACATTAATCAATAACTTGAAGACCGTTGTTGCGACGTACAAGACTGCGACAGTAAATAATGCCAACAAGCTATTAACACATCAATCAGTTAAGACCGCCGGCGCCAACACCAACATCGCGCGGGCCAAGACTAATTTACAAAATGCGCTCAATGCGACCGGTAAGAATTATGATCAAATTGCCGAGTTGACGCAAAAACTGACGGCGGCCATCAACGGGACAACCATTAAGCAAGTTAAGGTGAGCGTTGCCAAGAGTTACCACAAAAATAATTACATCACGGTAACGACCACAAAGGGCAACAAAGTCACGGTTAAGGCGGGCAACAAGGTTGTCGCCACTATGACTGCCAAGTCAGACAACAAATTCAACATCAAAATTAACGGCTTAAAAGCCAAACAAAAATTAACTGTCATCGCTGAACGTAATGATGAAGCAACGATATTACACACGACGACGACCGTTACTCACCAAGTGACAGCTTCACCAAAAGTTAAGGCTAAGAAGCTAAAGGTTAAGGGAAAGCTAGTTACTGGAACCGTGAAAAAGGGTTCAACGGTTAAAGTGTACAAGGGCAAAAAATTGATTGCCGAGAAGGTGATTAAAAACGGTAAGATTAAGATTACCTTGAAGAAAAAGTACGCTAAGAAGACGAAGTTGAAGATTACAATTCAGCATGATCACGCAAATGGGTTCGCAAGTAAGACTTGGACTGTTCGTGTGAAATGATTTTATCTGAAAAGAAGTGGGGCTTGGACGAGTTATGTCTTAAGCCCCACTTTCTATTTACTACCATATACTGCTTAAACGAGTTAGCGTTGAACGCTTGCTTACCTAGGGTGCAAGATGAGCTATACCAATCATTATCAACGTGTTAAAAATAGCAGTGATTAAGACACAGCATACCACTTATACAACAATAAATACGGATTATTTACAAAAAGTAAGGAATAATTATGAATTTGCTAAAAAGCCTATCTTTATGAAATGGAAACGGTTACACTTTGGATATAGTAAAGAAGCAAGGGAATCACATAAGCCTTGATTGCCAAGCTCGATACTTGAAACTCCTGGGGGAACAAAATGTATCATAACTTATTGTGGCTTATATACCAAAGGGGATTATCTAATGGGAATCTTAGAAAAGATGAGCTTAGCCGGTAAAAATGCTTTCGTAACGGGGGGAGCACGAGGTATCGGTAAGAATTACGCAACTGGACTTGCTGAAGCAGGCGCCAACGTTGCGATCATCGATTTAAATATTGATTTAGCAAAGGAAACAGCTGCTGAATTGTCAAAATCAACTGGTAACAAAGTGATTGCGATTAAAGCAGATGTTACTGATCCAGACCAAGTCAACGAATTCGTTGATAAGGTAGTAAAAGAATTTGGAACATTGGATATTGCGGTTAATAATGCCGGGATTACTTTGTTGGAAGCGGCCGAGACAGTTTCTTATAAAGACTGGCAACGTGTCATTGATTTGGACTTAACTGCTGTATTCTTAGGTTCACAAGCTGCTGGTAAGGTGATGTTGAAGCAAGGTAAGGGGGCGATTATTAATACCGCCTCAATGTCTGGTTCAATTATCAATTTGCCACAAAAGCAAATTTCATACTCAGCTGCTAAAGCTGGTGTAATCATGTTATCTAAAGCCTTGGCTGTTGAATGGGCTGAACGTGGAATCCGTGTTAACACTATTTCACCAGGTTACATCGGTACCGACTTAACATTGGGTGACCCATACTTGGGTACTATCATCAAGGATTGGGAAGCACAATCACCAATGAAGCGGATTGGTCGTCCTGAAGAATTACAAGGTCTGATTGTTTACTTGGCTGGTGATACAGCTACGTTTACAACCGGTGAAGATTACTTGATTGATGGTGCCTTTACGGCAATCTAATCAATAAATAATGGGAGGTCGTAATTTTGTACGACCTCCCATTTTCTGTAAAGACGAGTTGCTAGCGCAAGCAACAAAAGTGTGACTCATTATTGAGAAACACGTTAGGGGGGCGCATGCTAGAACAATTAAAAGAGGAAGTTTATGCAGCTAACATGGAATTACCAGCTGCTGATTTAGTTAAGTTTACTTGGGGGAATGTTTCCGGAATTGATCGGGAAAAAGGTTTGTTTGTGATTAAGCCATCAGGGGTTGATTATGCTGATTTAACTCCCGATGCAATGGTCGTAGTTAATCTGCAAGGTGAAATTGTTGAAGGCGAGTTAAATCCCTCAAGTGACACCCCAACGCACGTGGTTTTGTACAATGCTTTTCCAGATATCGGGGGAATTGTACACACGCATGCGCCATGGAGTGTGGCATTTGCTCAGGCGGGGATTGATATTCCAGTATCTGGAACAACACAAGCCGATACATTTTATGGCGATATTCCGGTTACTAAACAACTGACTACGGCTGAGATTGACGGTGCGTACGAGGAAGAAACTGGTAATGTCATCGTTCAAACATTTAAAGACCGACAGCTTGATCCTAATCAAATGGGCGCAGTGCTCGTAAATGATCATGGACCATTTACTTGGGGAAAAACACCTCACGATGCTGTTTACAATGCAGTTGTCTTGGAAGAGGTTGCAAAAATGACTTATCATACTTTGCAATTGAATCCACACAATATCCGAGTACCACAACATTTATTGGACAAGCACTTCTTGCGTAAGCATGGTGCCGGTGCGTATTACGGGCAAAAGTAAATAGTTCAAGTAAAAAGGCCAAATAATTGGCCTTTTTCTGTCCAAGATGGATTAATTTGGTTAATCTTACGTATAAAAGGAACGGGGAGACGATATGTTTATATATTTAGTAGCGTTGATTCCAGTAGTGACTTGGGGTTCGTATGGGATCGTGGCCACAAAGCTCGGCGGCTCAGCTGGGCAACAAACATTTGGAATGACGATTGGTGCGATGGGATTTGGTTTGATTGCATTCGTGGCGTTCATTATTCCACAAAATATTAATGTTTCAGCACACATTTGGATTGCCGGAATTTTGTCTGGCTTACTGTGGGCGGTAGGACAAGCTGGTCAATTTACGGCATTTAAGGCAATGGGAGTTTCAAACGGTTTTCCGTTTTCAACGGCCGGACAAATCGTGGGTAATGCGGCGTTGGCTGCCACGATTTTAGGCGAGTGGTCATCTGCTAGAACGTGGATTTTTGGAACAATTTCAATTATGCTAGTCGTTGTCGGAGCGTTTTTGACCGCAAAACGTGATAAAGCAATTAAAACCGGTGATGACGAAACAAAAAGTGAAACGACGCGTGGTTTGATTGCAATTTTGATTTCAACCGTTGGATATTCAGGATATTATATTATCCCCAACTACATGCGTAAAATTGGTTATATTTCACATGAAATTGCCAATAAAAATAACGGTATTGATTTTGTCACTGCTACAATTTTCCCACAGTCTATTGGGATGGTAATTGGGGCATTTCTAATCGTAATTCTGTTCATGCGTGAAGGCAAAACGATGTTTAAAGCACCAACTTGGCGGAATATGCTCCCTGGGGTTATCTGGGGAATTGGTAACTTGGCAATGTTTATCTCAGCAGCCAATCCAAAATTAGGTCAAGCAATGGCTGTGACGATTTCACAAATGGGAATTATTATCGGGACATTTGGTGGAATCTATATCCTACATGAAAGTAAAACTAAGAAACAAATGGTATATATTGTGATTGGAGCAATCCTGATATTGATGGGTGGAGCGCTAATTAGTAATTTACCAAAATAATTTTGCGGGTTCTACCGCTGAATACGAGCATCAGCCGAAGTAAATTTGGTTGGTGCTATTTTTGACACACATTTTAATCGTGGGGAACGTTGGGTATAATTAAGCAAATTAGGCCGATGTTTATTCACTGACATGACGGAATTAAAAAATGAAAGATATGTTTGCACCATTGCGTGATAAGCCCTGCTATACAAACATAGGAGTGATAATTATGACTAACAAACAAGTCCGCACCCGTCGTGATATTATCCAAGCGTTGCGCGAATTATTAAACACGACGCCGTTTGAAAATATTACGACTAAGCAAATTTGTACAACTGCCTTGGTACACCACAGTACTTTTTACCGTTATTTTACAGACAAATACGATTTACTGAGTGCCTTGATTACTGAATTATGTGCTCAGTTTGATGGAAAAATGAGTGAAGCGACTGCCATGGCAGAGCGGATTAGCCTAATTGTGCAAAGTAATCGGGTGATTTTTAAAAATATTACAGCCAGTCATGCGATGTATTATGAATTAATTCAGATTATCAGCAAGTTACTGCGTGAAAGTGCTCAAAATACTCCGGCTGCTAATGATGATATCTTGATCAAGTTAATCAAAAACTCACCACATCCAGAAATTGCGAGTTACTCATTTGCCGGAATGCTCGTCGGCGTACTAGTTAAATGGACTGAAGATCCTAGCACCGCACAGCCGGCGCGCCTAAAGCAATTTATTGAAGATGTGCTGAATGATTTGAGTAATTTGGCATAATGCGCCACTTTAAGCAAAGGTGCGCTTTTTGCACAAGGTAGCGGGTACCGTTGCTTACTGGATTGATAGCTAACATTTATACTTCACGTAATGACGAAAAAATAGGGAGGCAGCATTGACTACATAGTGGTTAATGCTGCTTTCAGATGATGGGTGAGGTAAAGCAATGAAAAATGTAATTATTACAGGAGTTTCATCCGGAGTGGGCGCAGATACCGCCAAAGCCTTCGCACAGCAAGGCTATCAAGTATATGGCCTCGCGCGACGAGCTACCAGTCAAAATGAACTGGCAGCGCTGGGTGTTAAATTAGTTGATGTTGATTTAGCTGATGAAATTCAGATTGAGCAGTTCGTGGCAACTGTTACGGAAGTACAAACAATCGATGTATTGGTAAATGTCGCCGGTTTTGCAGTTAATGGACCAATCGAAGTTGTGCCAATTGCGACCGCAGAACAAATTTTCCAAGTTAATGTGTTTGGTGCCTTACGGTTAACGCGTTTACTGTTACCAATCATGCGCCAACAACAAACCGGTCGGATTATCAATATTTCCTCAATTTTAGGTGAAACATACCAACCGTTGATGGGGTGGTATGCCGCTAGCAAGCACGCGTTAGAGGCCGTAACGGATGCTTTGCGTTTAGAAGTTCAGGCATTTGGAATTGAAGTGAGTTTGCTCCAACTAAGTGGTGTTGCGACACCAATGACAAATGGGGAACCAGATTTCACGGCACAAAACACAGTTTATGAACCGTTGGCACAATCAATGAGGAAAGCGTTTATGCAGGGCTGGAAATATAATTTACAACCTAATGCTGTCGCAAAATTCATTTTACAAATTGCCGAAGCACGAAAACCCCACGCCCGTTATGCACGTGGCTTTGGGGCTAAATTGTTAATTGGAAGTCATCGGCTACTACCAACCCGGGTCTTTGATCATGTAACACTGAAAATGTTACGCACAATGGGGAAATGAAGCGGTAAAGCTCTGGTAATTTTAAGTAGTGATAAAGCTCGTTTGTCTGTAAGCGTGCTGAATCAGAGATGTGTAAAGTCGGCGACAGTCATGTGATTTTGAGAATTTGTTAGCTAGTAGTTATATTCACGCTAACGAAGTACCTAAGGAAAATGTTTTTCGGCGGAGCGAACACCGTGAATGGGAAGTGATTTATCACTTCGCTCAAGGGAAATGAGGAGAGTTAGCGCTTTAGCGATTACTCTCCCAGTTCTCGCCGACTTTCTAAGACTACAGGCTTAGAAAGCTTGGCTTCCATCTCGGTGCGAAAAACATTTTCCGTGGTACGTAGTGGCAGTAAAACAACAACAACACCAACTACAATAAAAAAAGCTCGCTTGAACGTAAATGTTCAGGCGAGCTTTTAGCATGTTAGAAAAATTCCGGGGTGACATCTTTAAGCCGAGCATCCCAGTCAACAGCAGGATACTTACGGACCAAGGCTGCTTTTAACATCCGTAAGGCAAGATTACCGTTCCGAGTTAAGATTGGACCGTGGAAATAAGTTCCATAAACATTCTTATAGATAACACCTTCAGAGCCATCTTCACCATTGTTACCGTTCCCAGCAACTACGTCACCCAAGGGGCGTTCATCACTACCAAGGAATGTTCGACCTTGGTGGTTTTCAAAGCCGTGGTATTCCTCACCAGTTTCTTGGTTTTTGATGGTGATGTTACCGATAAAACGGCTGTGTGGTTGGTTCAAAGTGTAGTGATCCATCGCACTGATACCGTCAATCCGGGTACCATCTGCCAATAAGAAATAATCACCAAGTAATTGATAACCACCACAGACGGCAACTAGTGGGCCATCATTTTCGATGAACTTTTTGACTTCATCACCAATGCGGGCAAGGTCAGGGGCAACAACTGATTCTTCATAATCTTGACCACCACCGAAAAGTGCGAAATCATAATCATCGGCATGAAATTCATCACCAAGTGAAATCAAATCCGTGGTGACGACGACGCCAATTTGGCGAGCATAGTAACTTAGGGCAATAATATTACCGTAGTCACCGTACGTATTCATGAGGTCGCCATATAAGTGGGCGGCCCGAATGCTATATTGTGTGTCAGCCATTATTCCATGCCTCCTTTGATATAACCTTTGTCAGCTAATTCAGCCCGCAATTGTAGCATAGCGGTATAAGTTGCTAAGATATAAACTTTTTTTGTGGGCACTGATTTAATTGCTTCGACACCTTGACTCAAATCAGGGTAAATTTCTTGGTCAGGGAAGCCGGCCATTTTTAACCGGACATTGAAGTCTTTGTAGCGTTCACCACCAGTAATAACGTGCTTGATACGTGTATCGTGGAGCTTTTCAAAATTTGCATCCCAGATCCATGATGTGTCGATTCCGTCTGCGTAATTGGCGTTCAAAAGGGCCATCAATGAGTAATCGTCTTTTTCAGTTGCGACCATATCGATCGTTTGGTTAGCACCAACCGGATTTTTGATGAGAACAATGGTCACTTCCTTGCCATCAACGTTAATTGTTTCTTGACGGCCAAAGATTTGCGCATTTGATTCAAATGCATGGTGGATTTGTTCGGGTGTTACGCCGAAGAAGCGCCCAACCGTGTAAGCCGTTAATGCGTTGTAAATATTGTAGAGACCACCAACTTCAATTTGGAAGGTGGTGCCATCAATATCGAAGTTTGAATATTTAGGGGTCAGCTCATTAACTTTAGTGACACAGTTTGTCAATTCTGGTCGCTTGAAGTCATCGGTTGTTGAGTAGTAATCCCCCAAGTTAGCATACGTAATGTAGTGATAATGCAAAATGGAGTTATCCGTTGGTGAGAGGACACCATCCGTATTGGCTGGTGCAGTAATATCACCAACAGAAGGCTGTGTTTTAAAGCCATAAAAAATCCGTGGATTAGGCAAGTTATCGCGCCGGAAAATTGGTGAATCACCGTTAGCGATAATCGTTGCATCTGGTGCGGCCGCAATCCCGTCAATTATCTTTTGATAGGTGGTATAAATTTCGCCATAGCGATCAAGTTGGTCGCGGAAAATATTAGTAAGCACAAATGCTTTTGGCTTAATGTATTTAGTTAATAAGACAATATTTGCTTCATCAACTTCTAGTACAGCCAAAGGTTTAGAACCATCTTTAGGCATTTTAGCAGTCAACAAAGTACCAGTAATACCTTGAATCATGTTTGAACCGGATTTGTTGGTGATAATATTGCCAAACTTTTCTTGAAGCACACGGGTAGTTAATGCCGTCGTTAAAGTTTTCCCGTTAGTCCCCGTAATCATAATCACATCGAAATTATCAGCAATTGATTTCAAGACGTCTGGGTCGATTTCGGTGGCAATTTTACCGGGTAATGAAGTCCCCCCGCGGTGTAAAACATCGTGTAAGGCCCAATATGACGTTTTCCCCATAAATGTCGCTAATGAACTGCGAAATGTCATGTCGCTATACTCCTCATCGTTTTATTGCGTTAATAAATTTATACGCGCTTAATTAGCAATCCGTTAGATAAAAGCTCAACTAACATTGCTTTAACCAATTCCATATTATACATGTTTGGGCAAGACAAGGGTAGTCGGGCTAAAGCTTCAGATAAATTTAATCGCAGTTAGCTTATTTGTTTTAGTCAGCTGTCCTGGTTTTTGGCGGTGGCGGTGCGACGATTGACTTTGAAAGACCTTACCAGAGCGTAACACGCTAAAAAGTGCGGTTACGATTAACAATCACCCATTTAACACGCGATTCGAGATTTTTAGATACCGTCTTTGGTAATTTTCAGCTATAATGGACAACGGTATTGAAAATTACGATAGTGGTGATTTTTGACAGATGAAATTAAATGCTCAGTTAGGGTTAATGGTACGTTTTGAAGAAGTTTTTCTATTAAGGAAGTATCATTAGGTTAATGAAGTGACACAGAAGTTGTGGTGCGGATGAGTATTTATAATATTTAAGACTGATTAACGTAGTAAATGCAGCGATGAAAGGAAATAAACATGGCTCAATTATTTTTCCGCTACGGCGCAATGAATAGTGGTAAAACCATCGAAATTTTGAAGGTGGCGCACAACTATGAAGAACAAGGTAAGTCGGTGCTAATCTTTACGAGTGGCTTGGATAACCGTGATGGTGTTGGTAATGTGTCGTCACGGATTGGAATGACCCGTCCGGCGACTCCAATTTATGATGACACAGATGTTTTTGAAAAAGTTAAAGAATTAGATACGCATGCTTCGGCAATTTTGATTGATGAAGCCCAATTTATTACGCGCGAAAATGTCTTGCAATTAACCCGCGTTGTTGATGAATTGCATATTCCTGTGATGGCATTTGGTTTAAAAAATGACTTCCAAAACCACTTGTTTGAAGGTTCTGAAGCCTTGTTAATTTTTGCCGATAAAATCGAAGAACTCAAAACAATTTGTTGGTTCTGCGAACGCAAAGCCAGTTATAATTTACGCGTTAGTGAGGGACACGCCGTTTATGAAGGCGAACAAGTCCAAATCGGTGGTAATGAAAGTTACTACCCAGTATGTCGTGAACACTACTTTCACCCATTATTGGACGAGGTGAAGCGTTAACTGTGCTAGTGCTGCGTGCGTACTGGTTTAGTAAGTGCATGCTTTGCTTTTGGACAATTAACTCACTCGCCATGTGATAAGGCGATTGGTAACCTTATTACAGTGAAAATAATAGGAGAATTTATATCATGGATGAAATGTTTGAAAAATTACAATCAGTTGCTGATCGGTATGATGAAGTTGCTGAAATGTTAAGTGACCCCGAAGTGATTGCGGACACGAACCGTTTCATGGACCTTTCAAAAGAAGAAGGTTCATTACGTGAAACAAACGAAGTCTACAAGCATTATAAGGAAGTTATCGCAACAATTAATGACGACGAAGAAATGTTACGCGAAAAACTCGATCCAGAAATGGACGAAATGACTAAAGAAGAAATCAAAGAATTAAAAGCTGAAAAAGAAGTTATCGAAGAAAAGCTTAAAATCATGTTGATTCCTAAGGATCCCAATGATGACAAGAATATCATCATGGAAATCCACGGGGCTGCTGGTGGGGATGAAGCCTCATTGTTTGCCGGCGACTTGTTGAACATGTACACCCGTTACGCAGAAAACCAAGGTTGGAAGACTGAAATCATTGATGAAACCATGACTGAAGTTGGTGGGTATAAGTTGGTAGTTCTGATGATTACTGGTAACTCAGTTTATTCTAAATTGAAGTATGAATCAGGAGCACACCGGGTGCAACGCGTGCCTTCAACTGAATCAGCTGGACGTGTGCACACTTCGACGGCAACCGTTGGCGTGATGCCAGAATTTGAAGATGTTAACATCGAAATCGAAGACAAAGACTTACGGACTGATGTTTTCCGGGCTTCTGGTGCCGGTGGACAACACATTAATAAGACGTCATCAGCTGTGCGGATGACCCACTTACCAACTGGGATTGTTGTTTCAATGCAAGACCAACGTTCGCAACAACAAAACCGGGCCAAAGCAATGCAAATCATGAAGGCGCGAGTTTATGATTTCTATGCCCAACAAAATGAATCAGCATATGCTGAAGAACGTAAATCAGCCGTTGGTACTGGGGATCGTTCAGAACGTATCCGCACATACAACTTCCCCCAAAACCGCGTTACTGATCACCGAATTGGTTTGACGTTGAATAAGCTTGATCGGATTATGAATGGTGAACTTGATGATGTCATTGACGCCCTTGTGATTGCGGATCAAACTGCGAAGTTAGAAGACTTAAAGAACAACGCCTGATTAGTTATGTAGAAAAACGAAAGCCGTGTATGAAATGCCAAAATTAAGTTTACGGCAAATTCGTAACTGGGCCTTACAAGAATTGACGGCTGCTGGGCTATCACATGATGATGCCCTTGAAGCGGTCAATTTTTTGTTATCTGGCGCAATGGATTTGTCTTATTCCATGTTAGAAGTTAATATTGACCGTATGACCCCTGAAGTGCTACAAAATGCTTGGCCAACATGGATTGCGCAAGTGCAAAAAGGCATGCCATTACAATATATTTTAGGGCATGCGCCATTTTATGGACGCGAATTCAATGTTGATGCGCGGGTTTTGATTCCTCGTTTTGACACCGAAGAATTAGTCGAATGGGTATTGCGGGATTATCAAAAAGCCACCGAACTTGCCGTATTAGATATTGGTACGGGGAGTGGGGCAATTGCTGTCACACTTAAAGCTGAAAAGCCAACATGGCAAGTCAGTGCTAGCGATATTTCACGCGATGCACTAACCGTGGCCAATGGGAATGCAATTAACCAACAAGTGAATGTTAAATTTATTGAAAGCAATTTATTTGCTAACATTGCTGCCAAATATGATGTGATTATTTCTAATCCACCATATATTGCTGATTCCGAACGCGATGTGATGGACCAAAGTGTGTTAGATTATGAACCGGACCTCGCATTGTTTGCCGATAACCAAGGCTTAGTTTTGTATCAAGGGATTGCTGATGAATTAGCGGCGCACTTAAATGCTGGTGGCCGTGGTTATTTTGAAATTGGCTATAAACAAGGACCAGCAGTTGTGGAAATTTTCCGACAAGCATTACCTCAAGCTGAGGTTGAACTACGTCAGGATTTAAGCGGACTTGATCGGATGGTCCGTGTGAGCTTACCCAGCAAGTAGAATATCAAGTAAAAATTAGGGAACCAATCGGATATCCTTAGTGCAATGAAATTAATAAGGAGAGTACAGCATCGTGGAAACAAAAATGCTAACGACAGCGCCTGCTGATTTACAGACAGCAGCTGCGATGATTAATAAAGGACAAGTGGTGGCCTTTCCGACTGAAACAGTTTACGGTTTAGGTGCGGATGCAACTAACGAAAGTGCCGTTAAAAAAGTTTTTGCAGCTAAACACCGTCCAGCTGACAATCCTTTGATTGTGACTGTCGCCAGCGTGGAAATGGTGCAACGCTTTGTCGAAGTAATTCCGGCACAAGCACAAAAGTTGATTGATGCCTTTTGGCCAGGATCATTAACTATTATTATGGAGTATATTCCAGGCAAACTTTCACCGATTGTGACGGGTGGCTTACCAACAGTGGCCTTTCGCCTACCAGCTAGCCCAGTAACGCGCGAAGTGATTGCGTTGGCCGATACACCGATTGTGGGGCCAAGTGCCAATACTTCGGGTAAGCCATCGCCAACGACTGCTCAGCATGTCTGGCATGATATGCACGGTAAGATTGCCGGTATTATAGACGATGGTGCAACGCGGGTCGGGGTTGAATCAACCGTGATTGACATGACTACTGAAATTCCAACTATTTTACGTCCAGGAGCGGTGACCCAAGAAGAGCTTGAAGCTGTGATTGGCACAGTTAATTCAGAGCATCGTAAAGTTGGCGCTGATGAAACGCCGAAAGCACCTGGGATGAAGTATCGCCACTATGCGCCGGATGTACCGGTTTATATGGTAACTGATGATAACTGGCAACGAGCGATTATTTGGGCGCAACAACAACTTGAACCAGTTGGAATTATGGCGACAGATGAAGTTATCAAAGCTAATCACTTAGCGGGGATGGACTATGTCTGGTCACTTGGTGATGGTGTGAGTGCGGCGAATGCGAAATTATTTGCGGGGTTACGGTATTTTGATGATCGTAACGAAATCACAACCATTCTCGTGCAACGCTTTGCCGATGAAGGAATTGGGCTCGCTTATAATAACCGCTTGGGTAAAGCGGCGTCGGGGCAATTTTGGACAGCCACAGACTTCATGTAAAAAATAAAATCTCTGCCAGTGATTATTTTACGGCGGAGATTTTTTGGTACACAAATAATCCATCAGCGTGGTCAGATGTCGTGAAAGCGTTGTGTAAACGTAAAGACTTCGTATTAGTTAACTATTAAAGCAAGTGGTAAAATCAACTGATAGTTACATATATTATTTGAAAAGAAGGCTTTTGCTATGTTAATGAAACAACTTCAAAGAACACTTATTATCACGAGTGTTTTTCTTCTGAGTGTGCCGGTGATATTTAGTCCGACGGCTAGTGCGAGCAGTAATCGAACAACGTTAATTTCGCACCGGGGTGCCCAAGGAAACGGTTATGCAGAGCATACGTATGCGGCTTATGACCGCGCGATACGTGAAGGAACACGCTATATTGATACTGACTTACAAAGCTCTAAATCCGGCACGCTTTATGTTTCACACGATGCAACCGCTAACCGGATGACTAATGGTAGTGGAGCATTTGTCAAAAAATCAAACGCCCAAATTAACCGCCTAAAGGTCAACGTTGGCCGCTGGGGTCGAGGTCGTGGTGACCGAATTCATACGATGTATGCTGTGTTTAGTCGCTATGGTAGCCGAAAAAGTATCAAGTTCTCAATTGAATTGAAAAATGGTGCTAAGCAAGCGGATGCATTTGTTAGTTTAGTAAAGAGTTTAGAAAAGAAGTATCCAGGACTGCGGAAGCGAATTATTGCCCAATCATTTTCGCGGGCAGGGTTAGATACTGTCCGTAAAGGGCTACCTGGTATTCGTGGTACTATGAAAATTTATGGCTCAAATATGACCACAAATGATTTGCAAAAAACATTGCAAGATCCGTTGATTACAATTGTTAGTGTGAAACGTAACCGGGTGAGTGCTTTGAAAAACAAGGTCCACCGTGCTGGTAAGAAAATTAGTGTGTACACAATTAGTGATACTCGGAATTTGAAAAAATTTAAAAAAATGAAGGTTGATTATTTGTACACGAACAACACTGCTCGGGGCTTACGAGTATTCTAATTGTTGGAAATTTAATTATTAGGTGAATCGCTGAGGAAACTTGGCGATTTTTTGTTACAATATGGGTATTAAATAGTGAAAAGGAGTGTGTGCAGATGACATATCGCGATTTAGATCCAGAATTGTGGGCAGCCGTTGATCGAGAAGCCGACCGACAAGAACATAATATTGAGTTGATTGCCTCAGAAAATATTGTTTCAGAAGGGGTACGCCAAGCGCAAGGTTCAGTGTTAACGAACAAGTATGCGGAGGGCTTTCCTGGTAAGCGTTACTACGGCGGAACGCAGTTTGTCGACGAAGTGGAAACTTTGGCGATTGAACGAGCTAAGCAGTTATTTAATGCGGAATATGCTAATGTTCAGCCACACTCTGGTTCCCAAGCAAATGCGGCCGTGTACCAAGCGTTTATTCAACCTGGTGACACCGTTTTAGGGATGGATTTGAATGCTGGTGGTCACTTAACCCATGGGTCAGCAGTGAATTTTTCTGGTAAATTATATAATTTCATTCCATATGGTTTGGATTCTGAAACGGAATTGTTGAACTATGATACGATTCGCGCATTGGCGGTTGAACATCAACCTAAAATGATTGTGGCGGGTGCTTCAGCGTACAGCCGCATCATTGATTTTGATAAATTCCGCGCAATTGCCGATGAAGTTGGTGCGTATTTGATGGTCGACATGGCGCACATTGCAGGATTAGTGGCAGCCGGATTGCATCCAAATCCAGTTGGTATCGCTGATGTGGTTACAACGACGACGCACAAAACGTTACGTGGTCCTCGCGGCGGCATGATTCTATCACAAGCTAAGTATGCCAAGCAAATTAATTCAGGCGTTTTCCCTGGTACCCAAGGTGGACCACTAGAACATGTCATCGCGGGGAAAGCCGTGGCATTTGGCGAAGATTTACAACCAGACTTTATTGAATATTCAAAACAAGTGATTGCTAATGCTAAAGCGATGGCTGCCGAGTTTGAAAAATCTGATTTAGTGCGGGTCGTTTCTGGTGGTACGGACAACCACTTGTTTACAATTGATTTGACGGGGACTGGTTTGAACGGTAAAGAAGCACAAAACCTATTAGATTCAGTTGCGATTACGACTAACAAGGAAGCCATTCCAAATGAAACGTTGAGTCCTTTCAAAACTTCTGGGCTACGATTAGGCACCCCAGCGATTACTTCACGTGGTTTTAATGAAGCTGATTCAAGAGTAATTGCGCATCTCATTTTACGGGTTTTGACTGCGCCAACTGACGAATTAGTATTGGCCGATGTTGCCAAAGAAGTCCGTGCTTTAACGGACGCACATCCAATTACCCGATAATTAATAATTAGCAAATTTTGTTTCTTGGAGTTTAAAGAAACTGCGCTTTTTGCTATACTAAAAAGAAACGCTAGAAGAGGTAGACACGCATGGCAAAGTTTGTAGTTTTAGATCACCCATTGATTCAACACAAGATGACGATTATTCGTAATAAGGAAATTGGTACCAAAGTCTTTCGTGAAATGGTTAACGAAATTGCAATGCTGATGGCATACGAAGTAACGCGTGACATGCCTTTGGAAGATGTTGAAGTGGAAACACCAATTACTACAACTATCAAAAAGAAGTTAGCTGGGAAGAAATTGGCAGTGGTGCCAATCTTGCGAGCTGGTCTTGGGATGGTTGATGGGATTGTTAACATGATTCCAGCCGCACGTATTGGTCACATTGGGATGTATCGTGACGAAGAAACGCTCGAACCAGTGGAATACTTTGTTAAGTTGCCAGAAGACATTGACCAACGTGAAGTTTTGATTGTTGATCCAATGCTTGCTACGGGTGGCTCAGCTAATATGGCCATTGATGCTTTAAAGAAACGTGGCGCTAAGTTTATTAAACTTGTGGTGCTTGTGTCTGCACCTGAAGGCGTGAAAGCAGTTCAAGCCGCTCACCCAGATGTTGATATTTATACTGCAGCACTTGATGAAGGCTTGAATGAAAATGGCTACATCGTACCTGGTCTTGGTGATGCGGGTGATCGCCTCTTTGGTACTAAGTAAATTTAAATTTTATGAACAGGAATGCAGTTTGCATTTCTGTTCTTTCTACATAATAAGAGGGAATCTGACAATGAAAAAAATATTGATGATAATTGGCGCTTTAATTGGGGTTGGCGTCATCTACGCAGCTGTTTGTTTAGGTTTGATTATGTCTGAACACCGCGCAAAACCAATGGCGCAACCGGATACAATTGTGGTGTTGGGGGCACAGGTTAAAGGCAAAAACGCAGCAACTGCACATCCGGCGAAGATGCTAGCGGAACGTTTGCGCACGGCGGCTGTTTACGCCAAAGCCAATCCAACTGTAAAAATTGTGGTTTCAGGTGGCCAAGGAACCGATGAACCAATTAGTGAAGCCGCAATGATGAGCCAGTATCTGCAAGCACATGGTGTGCATAATCCGATTATTGAGGAAAATAAATCCATTAATACGCAACAAAATTTAGCTAATAGTAAAAAAATTACGCGCCTTGGTCAAACGGTGATTGTGACTAGCGATTTTCACATGTATCGGGCATTGTATTTAGCCAAAAAGGCCGGCATCAAGGATGTTAGTGGGTTAGCGGCGGTGTCGCGGTCATCAGCAACATTCCGGTTGTATGTCCGGGAAATTATAGCCGTCGGAAAAACACTGATTTTTGGTTAGCAACGGTTGACGACACTGTAAAAGTTCGGTATGGTAATAGATGTTAATCCTTTAACACAGTCCAGAGAGGCCCATAAGGATTCATCAAAAATTGATAGTGATGTCAGGAAACTATCCTGACGATTAAAATTGTCATTGATGAAGACTGTTCGCCTCTTGGGCTGGACAGTCTTTTTTTTAGTTAAAATGGCTCTATTTCGTCTGACGTGGAATTTATAAAATGTGATGAGATGTATGATGCCACTGCGTGCCTGAAAATCACCTTGTGCACCGAGATGGAAGCACATGCCCAAGCCACGTGCTTATGCCTGAGATACGGCAACGCAAAACATTCCAGCAGTTTGTTTTCAACAAACAACTGAATCTAATCAAAACCCGATTAGATTAGCCTTCCAGGCTGAATGTCTGTCTTGGGCAATTCGGGATAGCTGGCATTCTAATGGCTAAAGCCAAAGAATGCTCACATTTGTAGCTACGCTGGACAAATAAGGCCCGGTCGGCTCTACCCTCAGCGACAAATCTGACACGCGGCGTCAGATTCGTCCCATTTCGGTGTAAAGCCTGCCGGCCACAAGATAATTTTCAGTCACTCCGCTAGTTAAATGCGGAATTATTGATTACCGCTAAACTTGCAGCGACAAGGATTAGGGCATATTACTAGTCAGACTGCCTACTCAAACTAACGAAGATGCTGGAAACAGGCTGGACTTTAGCTCGCACCGAGATGGCATAATCAGTAACGGGTTTCGTTACTGATTATGGATTTGTGAAGATGGTTACCGCGTTAGCGAACCAAGCTTCGCAAACATTTGAAGACCGCACTGTGGCTTCAAATGCTTGTCTTCCATCACGGTGTCCAGACTGGTTCTAGCCTCGTAGTGGGAATCAATCTGAGACGCATATCCAAATTCCACGCTAGAAAAAATTTAGCCGTTAAAATGCAGGTGAACCATGAAGTGTCACCGCAAATGGCATTGCATTCATTCAGATTTACTAGGAGTTGTGCGATCGCAATCAACTCCTAAGACAGTGAAATTATTGGAGGTTACACAATGGAAAGAACGCACCGCGATGAAGTTGTTTTAGATATTCCAGACCGTCCTAAGTTAGGTGCTTGGATTGGTTTATCATTGCAACATATGTTTTCAATGTTTGGTTCCACAGTATTGGTACCAATTTTAGTTGGCTTAAATCCTGGGATTGCTTTGTTTACATCTGGGGTTGGGACGTTACTATATATTTTGATTACGAAGGCTAAAATTCCGGCTTACATGGGTTCAAGTTTTGCCTTTATCGTGCCAATGCTATCGTTGATGGCTAAAGGTGGCGGTGGTTATCCAGCAATCGCACAAGGGATTTGGGCCGTCGGAGCGGTGTACTTGATTGTGGCTGTGATTGTGGCTTTAATTGGCTCTGACTGGATTGATAGTCTCTTACCACCAATCGTGGTTGGACCAATTGTGATGGTCATCGGGTTGTCATTAGCTGGTTCTGCGGCGACAAATGCTACGATGCGTACAATTAGCGCCACTAAATCAGTTTATGATATTCGAATTTTTATTGTTGCAATTATTACGTTATTACTGACAATCCTGTTCAATATGGTACTTAAGGGTTTCCTTGGTTTGATTCCAATTTTATTGGGGATTGTTTCTGGCTACATTGTGGCAATTCCATTTGGTTTAGTCGATTTCACGAAAGTGACGGCGGCGCACTGGTTTGCCTTGCCAACGTTTGAAATTCCGTTTGTAAGCTATGCGCCACACTTACAAATTGGCGCAATCATTGCGATGGCACCATTGGCCTTAGTGACGATGACTGAGCACATGGGACACTTGATGGTGTTGAATAAGTTAACGGATCGGAATTTCTTTCAAGATCCCGGCCTGAAACGGACATTGGCTGGGGACGGGACGGCTTCGATTGTTGCTGGATTCTTCGGTGGACCAGCTGTGACATCTTATGGCGAAAACATTGGGGTGCTTGCGATTACCAAGGTGCACTCTGTATGGGTTCTTGGTGGGGCAGCAACTTTTGCAGTGTTGTTTTCATTCGTTGGTAAGCTGTCAGCATTGATTCAATCAATTCCAGGTGCTGTAATTGGTGGAATTAGTTTCCTATTATTCGGGGTGATTGCTTCATCTGGTCTCCGAATCATTGTGGATAACAAAGTTGATTTCAACGTGAAACGTAATTTGATGATTTCTTCAGCAATTTTAGTTATTGGTATTGGAAATGCTTATCTCCAGGTTGGTAAAACACAATTTTCTGGTTTGGCAATTGCTACTGTGCTCGGAATCATTTTAAACCTCGTCTTGCCACGGGAAGCGGCTTCTGAAAAGGAATTGGCAGCCAAGCTCGACGAAGAGTATGAAGTTAATTAAAAATATAATGTGAAAACGTGAGCGTTAATCGGATAGGTTAACGCTCTTTTTGTTTTATAATAAAGGTGGTAAAAATAAACAGCTAGAAGTGGACAACAAAACTAATTAATATCGGATGGAATTGTAGTTACTTGCTAAGTTGAACTTTGGTTTAGGTTGGTAAGTGCGTTACCATAGTATTAAGTGTTAGGTTTTGAAGGACACTTTAAGGAGGTGGCTATTATGAATTGAAGTCGAAAATTTTTTGGCGCAATCCATGTATTCGTTGGTGGACAACGGTCAGCTCCCCAGGTACAACGGCGTTACCAAGACGAGCATGAAAACTCCGTAGATACTTCCATTTTTGAGCATTTTCAACCGTTTCAAAAGATTACGGTTGGTTTAGATCATCATGTGGATGGTGATACGAGTGCATTTCGTTACCAAGGTCGGGAATATCGAGCACGGTTTTTAATGCTCGATACACCCGAAACCGTTAAGGAGCACACCAAGGTGATGCCAATTGGACACATGGCAAGTAATTATACCAAAGACCGTTTAGAACACGCTCACCGGCTTGAGATTGCCTTTGATAGAGGTCCCCACGTTGATGAATATGGGCGATTGTTAGTTTATGTCTATGTCGATGGTCATGATTTAGCAGAAGAACTATTGGCACGTGGATATGCAATTGTACGTTATGTCAAAGCGCCAAATGATACTAACGCACGCAAGTATCAGCACATCCAAGCCAAGGCACGACGTGATAAAAAGGGCGTTTGGAAGATTCGTAATTATGTGCTTTTGAAACACGGGTCTGACTATCGCTACAATGAGTCATTTGAGTGAATATTTGGTAAAATGCACTAAATAACACTTACAATTAGTAGCATTGGTTACGATTGTTACAAAGTAATTTGTGATTTTGATTTATGTAAAGAAAGTTAACAAAAAAATTTTTTCTAATCGAATGCGCTTACAACGGTAGCTTGACGCAATATCACGATAAATAATTCATTATTAATGAGACAGATTGATTGTATCTTTTGTTTCAAAGGAGTAATATATCGAGTGTATTTTGACGTGTTTATCGTGTCTATGTTTAAACCGTTGCAAAATATCGGTTAACTAAATATCAGTTCAGAAAAGAGGTGAATTTTTGTGGATGATAAGGCTCCTTTGGTACAGTTCTTGGGGCTAACGTTCAATGTAACTAATCTGATTTCAATTACGGTTGTTATGCTGATCACTTTCTTCTTAATCTTCTGGCTTTCTCGTAAGCCAGCGATTAAACCAAGTGGTAAGCAAAACTTCTTGGAATGGATTATTGATTTTACGAATAATATCGTAGGATCTTCATTGCCCAATAGTACTGGACAAGGGTTGCGTTTGTTAGCGTTTGTCTTGTTCATGGTTATCTTTGTTGGTAACCAAATAGGTCTGATTTTCCAAGTTAAGGTTGGCGACTTCACATATTTGAAGAGTCCAACAGCTGATCCAATTGTTACAATGACTTTAGCCCTTGTAATGGTTGTCTTAGCCCATTTCCTTGGGGTTGGCAAGCTGGGTTTCCCTAAGTATTTCAAAAATGCTTACTTAAGCCCATATGCTTGGATGTTCCCACTTAATGTGATTGAATCTATTACTAGTTTCTTAACATTGGGACTTCGTTTGTTTGGTAACATCATGGCCGGTGAAGTATTGTTAAACTTACTTGGAAGTATCGCGTTCCCACACGGTACGTTGGCGTCAATCTCATGGTTGGGCTTTATCCCAGCTTTGGCAGGTGAAGTCATTTGGCAAGGTTTCTCAGTCTTTATCGGTAGTGTGCAAGCTTATGTGTTTGTCACATTAGCAATGGTTTATGTCTCAGAAAAGACAATAGTCGAAGAACTATAATTATTAGCTCTTATATATAGAATTTTTAAATTCGGAGGAAGTTTTATAATGGATATCACAGGATTAGGTCACTTGGCACAAATTGGTGCTGGTATTGCTGCTGGTGGTGCCGCTATTGGTGCCGGTATTGGTAATGGTCACGTTATTGCAGCTATGCTTGAAGGTACTGCACGTCAACCAGAACTCGAAGGTAAGTTACGTGGGACTATGTTCCTCGGAATTGGTCTTGTTGAAGCCCTTCCTATCTTAGGGATTGTTATCGCGTTCCTCTTGATCAACGCTAAGTAAGAGGAATGTACAAAAATCCTAAAGAAAGTGAGGTGGCATGATGTTTTCAGTTGATGTATTAGCCGGAACAAAATTGGCTTCCGGTGATATGTTCTTCTTCATTTTGTCTTTCGTAATCTTGATGCTCTTAGTTAAGCATTTTGCTTGGGGCCCTGTAACCAAGATGATGCAAGACCGTGCCGACAAGGTTGCTAACGACATCGATGC
The DNA here is from genome assembly GCF_004358325.1 of Periweissella cryptocerci. NCBI lineage: Bacteria > Bacillati > Bacillota > Bacilli > Lactobacillales > Lactobacillaceae > Periweissella > Periweissella cryptocerci. The sequence goes on from NZ_CP037940.1 coordinate 2,242,793, forward strand.
TGCAGAAACTGCTCGTCAAGAAGCTGAAAAGTTAGCTGGCGAACGCCGCGAAGCTTTACAATCTTCACGACAAGAAGCTTCTACTATTGTTACTGATGCGAAAGCAGTCGGTAACAAACAACGCGACGCTATTGTTTCTGATGCTCAAGCCAGTGCAGCTGCTTTAAAGCAATCTGCAACTGCTGAAATCGAACAAGAACGTCAAGATGCCTTGGCTGGAGTTCAAAATGACGTAGCTGATTTGTCTGTACAAATCGCAGCGAAGATTATTCAAAAAGAATTGAAGATTGAAGATCAAAAAGCATTAATCGATTCTTATATCGAAGGGTTGGGTGCTAGCCATGAAGCTTGATCAAACAACCATTGCAAAACGCTATTCAAAGGCTCTCTTTGAATTAGCAGAAGAGGCTGGTTCAACTGATGCTGTGTTTGAAGAATTAACTTCTTTAAAAGCAGTCTTTGTTGACAATGCTGAACTTGGCAGTCAATTAAACGGACCGGCTTTGCCAACGAGCGCTAAAAAGACAATCATCGAAGCTTTGAAGCAAGATGCAACCCCAGTTGTTGCAAACTTCATTCAAATGTCTTACGACTATGGTCGTACAGATGATGTCGTTGCGATTGTTGATGCATTCCAACGTTTAGTTGATGAAAAGAAAAGTGTCGTTTATGCAAGCGTGACAACTGCTGTTGATTTAGCAGCAGATCAAAAAGAACGCTTAGCAACGGAATTTGCCAAACGCGTCGGCGCTAACAAAGTAGTGCTTGATACTAAAGTTGATCCTGCGATTGTTGGGGGCGTTATCGTCCAATCCGACAGTCAAATCCTCGACGGCAGTGTTGCTACAAAGTTAGCTAAAGTTCGTCGTATGTTGGTTAAATAAATAATTCAAAAGAGGTGAAACCGGTATGAGCATTAAAGCTGAGGAAATCAGTGCTCTCATCAAGCAACAACTAGCAAATTACCAAGATGAGCTCACAGTTGAAGAAACTGGTACTGTAACCTACGTCGGTGACGGGGTTGCTCGTGCTCATGGCTTGGACAATGCCATGGCTGGTGAATTGGTTGAATTCTCTAATGGTGTTTATGGTATGGCACAAAACCTTGAATCAAACGATGTTGGTATCGTTATTCTTGGTAACTACGAAGACATTCGCGAAGGCGACACTGTTAAACGTACTGGCCGTATCATGGAAGTACCCGTTGGGGAAGCAATGATCGGACGCGTTGTGAACGCGCTTGGTCAACCAGTTGACGGACTTGGTGAAATCAAGACTGATAAGACTCGTCCAGTTGAAGTTAAGGCTCCTGGTGTTATGGAACGTAAGTCTGTTTTCGAACCTTTGCAAACAGGTATCAAAGCGATTGATGCCCTTGTGCCAATTGGTCGTGGACAACGTGAATTAATCATCGGTGACCGTAAGACTGGTAAGACTTCAGTCGCAATCGATGCAATTTTGAACCAAAAAGACCAAGATATGATTGTTATCTATGTTGCCATCGGTCAAAAGGATTCAACTGTGCGTACACAAGTTGAAACCCTTCGTAAGTTGGGTGCATTGGATTACACAATCGTGGTTACTGCTGGTCCTTCTGAACCAGCTCCATTGCTTTACTTGGCACCATATGCCGGTGCTGCAATGGGTGAAGAATTCATGTACAACGGCAAGCACGTCTTGATCGTGTACGATGATCTTTCTAAGCAAGCAACTGCTTACCGTGAACTTTCATTGATTCTTCGTCGGCCACCTGGTCGTGAAGCTTACCCTGGTGATGTCTTCTACTTGCACTCACGTTTACTTGAACGTGCAGCCAAGTTGAGTGATGAACTTGGTGGTGGCTCAATGACTGCTTTGCCATTCATTGAAACACAAGCGGGTGACGTTTCTGCGTACATCCCAACCAACGTTATCTCAATCACCGATGGGCAAATCTTCTTGGATTCAGACTCATTCTACGCTGGTGTACGTCCAGCCATCGACGCCGGAACTTCTGTTTCACGTGTTGGTGGGGATGCCCAAATCAAGGCAATGAAGAAGGTTTCTGGGACATTACGTCTTGACCTTGCTTCATTCCGTGAATTGGAATCATTCGCGCAATTTGGTTCTGATCTTGATGCTGCTACCCAAGCCAAGTTGGCTCGTGGTCGTCGCACTGTTGAAATCTTGAAGCAACCACTTCACAAGCCAATGCCTGTTGAACAACAAGTGCTTGTTCTTTACGCATTGACACACGGATTCATTGACGACGTTGCTATCGATGATATTCAACGTTTCCAAGATGAATTGATTGATTCAGTGAGCGCATCACACCAAGACTTGTTTGACGAAATTTTGAACACGAAAAACTTGCCTGCTGAAGACAAGATGGACGCTGCGATTTCATCATTCAAGGAAACCTTCCAAGCTTCTTCAGCTGCGGAATAACTAGCATACTAAGAAAGTCAGGAGGGTGAACGATGCCAGCTTCATTGCAAGATATCGAACGTCGAATTAGTTCGACCAAAAAAACTGGTCAAATTACCAGTGCCATGCAAATGGTTTCTACAGCGAAGTTGAGTCAGATTCAACGACACACCACAGGCTACCAAGCCTATGCAAGTAAAGTTGAAGCTGTGGTATCTCACCTCGCTGCTTCACATGTGTTGGGTGCCGGCGCTAAGGGCTCACTTTTGGAACAACGACCAGTTAAACAAACTGGGATTTTAGTTGTTACCTCTGATCGTGGCTTGGTTGGTTCATACAACAGTAATGTTTTGAAGCAAACAATTGACTTCATGGAAAAGCACGAACTTACTATCGAAAACACTGTCATGTTGGCAGTCGGTGGTACGGGTGCCGACTTCTTCAAGAAGCGTGGTTACAATGTTGCCTACGAATATCGTGGTGTAACAGATGTGCCAACGTTTGCTGAAATTCGCGAAATTGTGAAGTCAGTAACGTCTATGTACGGTAGCGAAGTGTACGACGAATTGTTCGTCGCATATAATCACTACGTCAACCGTATTTCAAATGAATACCGCGCCGTTCAAATGCTCCCAATTACGGGTGCTACTTTGGACGAAGCGACGGCTAATACTGAAGCGGGTGATGAAAAATTACACGCTGCTTATGAAATGGATCCTTCACCAGAAGAAATCCTCCATGCAGTATTGCCACAATACGCTGAAAGTTTGCTTTACGGAGCAATTCTTGATGCTAAAACTGCTGAACACGCATCAAGTGCAAACGCGATGAGTTCAGCGTCAGACAACGCTAAAGACGTGATTGCTCGCCTTGAATTACAATTCAACCGGGCACGTCAAGCCGCAATTACTACCGAAATTACTGAAATTACCGGTGGTATGGCAGCGTTAGAATAATAAATTTTTTATCCGAGAAAGGAATTAACGTAACTATGAGTGCTGGTAAAGTTGTACAAGTTATCGGACCTGTTGTCGACGTTCAATTCCCATTGGACAATGTATTACCTGATATTAACAATGCTTTGGTTATCGACAAGGGTGAAGGTAAGACTTTAACTGTTGAAGTCTCACTTGCCTTGGGTGACGGTGTTGTTCGTACTATCGCGATGGATTCTACTGATGGACTCCAACGTGGTATGAGTGTTACCGATACTGAAAAGCCAATTTCAGTGCCAGTCGGTGAAGCAACACTTGGTCGGGTTTTCAACGTTCTTGGGGAAACAATTGACGGCGGCGAAGAATTCGGTCCAGATGCACCACGTGATTCTATTCACCGTGATGCACCCGCATATGACCAACTCGCAACGTCAACTGAAATCCTTGAAACAGGGATTAAGGTTATTGACTTGCTTGCCCCATATATCCGTGGTGGTAAGATTGGTTTGTTCGGTGGTGCCGGTGTTGGTAAAACCGTTTTGATTCAAGAATTGATTCACAATATCGCTTCAGGTCACGCCGGTATTTCTGTATTTACTGGTGTTGGTGAACGTACCCGTGAAGGGAACGACATGTACTACGAAATGAAGGAATCTGGTGTTCTTGAAAAGACTGCCATGGTTTATGGTCAAATGAATGAACCTCCTGGTGCTCGTATGCGTGTTGCGTTGACTGGTTTGACTATCGCGGAACACTTCCGTGATGTGAACGGACAAGACGTGTTGTTGTTTATCGACAACATCTTCCGTTTCACGCAAGCCGGTTCTGAAGTTTCTGCCTTGCTTGGACGTATTCCATCAGCCGTTGGTTACCAACCAACATTGGCTACTGAAATGGGTCAATTGCAAGAACGGATTACTTCTACTAAGAAGGGTTCAGTTACATCAATTCAAGCCGTTTACGTGCCTGCCGATGATTATACCGACCCTGCTCCTGCAACTACTTTCGCCCACTTGGACGCAACGACTAACTTGGAACGTGCCTTGACTCAACAAGGTATCTACCCAGCCGTTGATCCATTGGCTTCTACTTCATCAGCTCTTGACCCACAAATCGTTGGTCAAGAACACTATGAAGTTGCGACTGAAGTACAACACGTCTTGCAACGTTACCGTGAATTGCAAGATATCATCTCAATTCTTGGGATGGATGAATTGTCTGATGAAGAAAAGACAATTGTTAACCGTGCTCGTCGTATTCAATTCTTCTTGTCACAACCATTCTCAGTTGCCGAAACATTTACTGGTCTTAACGGTGAATATGTTCCAGTTGCTGAAACTGTTCGTTCATTCAAGGAAATCCTTGATGGTAAGCACGATAGTTTACCTGAAGATGCTTTCCGGAACGTCGGTGTGATTGAACAAGCTGTTGAAAAAGCAAAGACGATGGCTAAGTAAGGAGGTTTTGCATGGCTGAACACACTTTAGCTATTAGCATTGTTACTCCCGATGGTGTCGTTTATTCTCGTGATGATGCGAAAATGGTTGTTTTGAAAACAATGGGTGGCACAATTGGTGTCATGGCTAACCACCAACCAATCGTTTCAGCGCTTCAAATTGATGAAGCAGATGTTGAAATGCCGGATGGTACGAAAGACGTTATCGCCGTTAATGGTGGTTTCGCAGAGTTTTCAAGCAACACGATGTCTATCGTCGCAGATAGTGCTGAAACCCCAGATCAAATCGATGTAGCTCGTGCTGAAGCTGCGCGTGAACGTGCTCAAAAGCACATTTCACACGCAACTGAAGTACATGATGCCGATGAAATGGCGCGCGCACAAGTTGCGTTGAAGCGTTCAATGAACCGGTTACGAGCTACAGGTGGAACTGGTGGCTTTAAATAGCATTCAAAAAAAGATTGGTAATCATGTTGATTGCCAATCTTTTTGTATACATATGATATGATAAACAAAAGGGTTTTATTCCTTCTGACGTGGGGTTTAATAGGCTTGGCCACTGCGTGCCGGTAAATTACTTGGCGCACTGCGCTGGAAGCAGCCTCCCAAGCCAGTCTGTGCTTATGCCTGTGAACCGGCAACGCAAAACATCCCAGCATTTTGTTGCACAAAATACTGAATCTAATCCTAACGCGATTAGATTAGCCTTGCAGGTTGGATGTCTGTCTTGGTCGGTTCGGATAAGCTGGGAGTCTAAGGAATAAATTCCTAAGACTCCTCATCTTATCCTCAGCGGCGACATGTGTTACACACATATCACCCCAGTCGCGGTGTAAAGGCTGCGACCGCCAAGTAATTTACCGGTACACCGTTAGTTAGTAATAATGCTCAAACTAGCGAAAAACAGTTACCAATCACAGGCCACAGTGGCAGGGGAAAACCTACACTGCGGATTAACAGAACCTTAGTAAGTCGATACTTGAAAAGTACAGAAATGCGGATCACACGTTGCTAGCGAAATAGCGAATTAAGACAATTGCTTTTTGCTACAACGGTTCGCTTTAAATAACAAAATATTAATAAAAAAGAGGAATCACTATGACTGCAGGATTTGTTGCATTGGCTCAAATTATTACTGAATTTATTTTTATCTATGTTTCATTTGTGCTGTTAAATTCAATTCCGTTTGAACGGTTTATGAAACGCCCCGCATATGCTCAATTGATGAAAGTCTTTTTAGCAATTGTTATGGGTTATGTTATTAGTTTATTCTTCATTAACTTTGTTACTCAAGTGCAAGCATTACGGGGAATTGTTGGGTAAGTAAACCGTGAGTCTGTATATGACATTGGAAAACATGCGCGCCGTATAAGGTTGAACGCGATAAACATTAAGGAACTACAAAGGACTGAACTTGAGTTTTGAAGCTATGTGCGGACAATGTTATAATAGTCTGTATCTGTAAAAAAGACAGGATAAAACAAGGGAGATAATATAAAATGGCAAAAGATATTGGAATTGATTTAGGAACGGCCAACGTTCTAATCTACGTTGAAGGTAAGGGAATTGTTTTAAATGAACCTTCTGTTGTGGCAGTTGACGCTAAAACTGACCGCGTGTTGGCAGTTGGGACTGAAGCTTACCAAATGGTTGGCCGGACACCAGGTAACATTCGCGCAATCCGCCCATTGCGTGATGGTGTTATTTCTGACTTTGACGTGACTGAATCAATGTTGACTTACTTTATCAATAAATTAAACGTGAAGGGCTTCATGTCAAAGCCTAACATTATGATTTGTGCACCAACTAATATCACTGAAATCGAACGTAAGGCGATTATTCAAGCCGCTGAAAAATCTGGTGGTGCTAAAGTTTACCTCGAATACGAACCAAAAGTTGCGGCGGTTGGTGCTGGTTTAGATATTTTCAAGGCAGCTGGTAACATGGTTATCGACATGGGTGGTGGAACTTCTGATATTGCCGTGCTTTCACTTGGCGATATCGTGGCTTCAGACTCTATTCGTGTGGCCGGTGATAAGATGAACTCAGATATTGTCAGCTATATCAAACGTAAACATAACCTTGTTATTGGGGAACGGACTGCTGAAACCATCAAGATTGAAATTGGAACAGCAATTCCTGAAGATGAACCAAAGACGATGGATGTCCGTGGTCGGGATGCTTATGATGGGATGCCACGTTCAATCGAAATTAACGCTAACGAAATTGAAGGCGCATTGCACGATACATTAGAACAAATTGTGAACGCAGCGCATGGTGTGTTGGCACAATTGCCACCTGAATTGGCATCAGATATTGTTGATCGAGGAATTATGTTGACCGGTGGGGGCTCATTGCTCCACGGTATCGACCGTTTGGTTTCAGAAGCCTTGGAAGTACCAGTTGTGATTTCTGATTCACCATTGGACAACGTGGCCAAGGGTGCCGGTGAATTATTGGAACACATGAGCAAAAACGCTAAGCGGAGCAAATAATTTGAAAACAGTCTTGTTGGCTTTGGTGCATTTTTACCAACGATTCATTTCACCAATGTTTCCACCGTCATGTCGATACTATCCAACTTGTTCAACGTACACAATCATTGCACTGAAAAAACATGGTGCGCTAAAGGGGAGCATTATGGGAATGGCGCGAATTTTACGTTGCCATCCATTTGTTCCCGGAGGGTTTGATCCAGTACCTGACCACTTCACTGTGCGACGTAACCGTAACGCAGCGGATATTGAACGGGCAAAAAACGGCTTGGATATACTTAATTAATTTACGGTAGATAAGGAAAAATTATGTCAAAAAAAGATAAAACAGTACCAGTTGAACTAGAAGAACGCAAAGCTGGTGAAACTGCAGTCATTGTTAACAAAAAAGAAATCGGCATTGTAAAACCAAACGAAACTGGTTTTACAGTGACATCAAACCATGGGCTTAATCAAGTAGTTGCTTCAGTTGATGAAGGGCTTAACCTTTTGTTAGCTGATTACAATTTACATGGATAATGCAACTTTAGAGCTAGGACAATGCTGTCTTAGTTCTTTTGTTACAGGCAATACGCAAATTAATATTCCAAATCCAATTTGGAATAAATTTGTACATAGTGCGTAAACAGCCTATGGAGGGGAGATGATAGTAATTGAATAATGTACAATCGAATAAACCAAATCACCAGCCAGCCGATGACTCCCGGATTGACTGGGGAATTATCTTCGTCGTAATGATGCTCGCGCTGATTGGACTAGCAGCCATTTTCGTTGCTGCCAACCATGATCCAAACGTTGGGAGTGTCTTCAGTATGCTGAAGTCACAATTAGTCTGGTACGTTCTTGGAACGATTATTGTGGTCGTCCTGATGCAGTTCGATGCTGAACAGCTGTGGAAGATTGCCCCAATTGCCTTTGGGATTGGAATCCTCCTGCTAGTTGCAGTGTTATTCCTGTATTCAAGAGTATACGAGGTTAAAACTGGGGCTAAAAGTTGGTTCGCTGTTGGCTCACTAACATTTCAGCCATCCGAAGTGATGAAACCGGCTTTCATCTTGATGATGGCGCGAGTAGTGACGTTGTATAATTCCAATCACCCAGACCGAAGTATCAAGTCGGACTTAAAGCTGTTAGGAATTATGATTGCTTGGTTGCTACCAGTGTTGGTCTTATTAAAGTTACAAAATGACTTTGGGACCATGCTTGTGTTCATCGCAATCTTTGGTGGAATTGTCTTAGTATCCGGAATTTCGTGGCGGATTCTCACACCAATTATTTCCGTATTTGTGGTGGTTGGTGGTACCGCGCTGGCTTTTGTGACAACTGATGGTGGGCGAAATGTCTTGATGCACCTAGGCTTTAAAGCTTATCAATTTGACCGGGTTGATACATGGATGAATCCGTCAGGTGATACGTCTAATGCGGGGTATCAATTGTGGCAATCAATGAAGGCCATTGGCTCGGGGCAAGTATTTGGGACAGGTTTTAATACGAGTCACGTGCACGTGCCGGTGCAAGAATCAGATATGATTTTCTCAGTTATTGGGTCTAATTTTGGCTTTATTGGTGGCTTACTCTTAATCATGCTGTACTTCTTGTTAATCTATCAAATGATTCGGGTGACTTTTGATACGCGGAATGAATTCTACGCGTATATCGCCACTGGGGTTGTGATGATGGTACTCTTCCACGTGTTTGAAAACATTGGGATGAGTATTGGATTACTACCATTGACCGGGATTCCGTTGCCATTTATCTCACAAGGGGGCTCAGCCTTGCTCGGTAACTTGATTGGGATTGGCTTGATTATGTCGATGCGTTATCACTACAAGAGTTACATGTTTGCCAATCGTAGTTCGTTTAGCAATCACTAGAAAAATTATTAAGGGTGATTCAAATGGAAAAATGGTATTGGATAGAAAAAACTGGTCAACAAACCAAAATTGGCTTGAGTCCAGTCGCACAAGACGACTTAGGTGAGATTGCATTTGTTGAGTTACCAGCCGTTGGGACGAAGGTCGAATTAGATAAACCCTTCGTAAGCATTGAAGCAACTAAAGCTGTGCTCGATTATGATGCACCTGTTAGTGGAACAATCATTAAGGTTAATGGTGCAGCAGTTGCGCAACCAGAATTGCTGAATGGAACAAGTCATGAACAAAATTGGCTTGTTGAATTACAATTAAGGCATTAAAAAAACGCTAATGACTGCCTAAATGGCTGGTCATTAGCGTTTTTTGATGTGCTTATAGGGGCTCTGTTTCGTCTGACGTGGAATTTATAAAATGGTAGCGCCAAGGATTACGGCATATTACTACTCAAACTAACGAAGAGGCTGGAAACAGGCTGGACTTTAGCTCGCACCGTGATGGCATAATCAGTAACGGGTTTCGTTACTGATTATGGATTTGTGAAGATGGTTACCGCGTCAGCGAACCAAGCTTCAAATGCTTGTCTTCCATCACGGTGTCCAGACTGGTTCCAGCCTCGCAGTGGGAATCAATCTGAGACACATATCCAAATTCCACGCTAGAATAAATAGAACCATAAATCCAAAATCATGCGCACGGAGTATTGTACACCACGGTTCGTGCGGTATAATTTAGCTAAATATCTGGAGGGGAGTTCAAGAAATCTATGAAAAATGATCAATTAATTAGTGCACTCCGGCAGTTACGGCATCATTTACGTGAAACATTAACTGCCAAAGTGAAAGACGATCAGGCTGGCGTTGCCAAAAATCTTGATATTGCGCGTGAATATGTTGAAACCGTGCAATTCTTAATGGTAGACAGCACAATCGCACCTGAACTAAAACTCGCAGCGTTGCCAACAGTGAAAGCCATTTGGACGCTTAAATTTACGTGGCGCCAACGGCAACTAGTTAAAAAACTGAATGAAATTTTAGCACCATATTTGTAGAATAATGGTGGAAAATGCTAAAAAGGTCAATAAATCAGTGATTTTAGTGGGTATTCATGTTTTCTTCATAACTTACGCAAATGATATTCATATCAGTGAGGCATAATCTAGGTTGTACTTATGAATGAAATACAAAAATCATAAATATTTCTATGAAAACGATTACATGTGAACGCGTGATGGAGATTATCAGACTGCGAGCTGATAATAAAAAATTTTAGTGTGGTTGTATGATGAAGACGTATCCAAATTAATTTGGTGTCTTGATACTAATACTAAAATGATAATCAAAAAACGACAGAAAACTGAGTTACCAGTCATTCTGTCGTTTAATGAAACTCAATGAAGAGTTAGTATGGAGCCGGCGGGTTTCGAACCCGCGTCCGAGCATCTCGCCACTACAACATCTACGTTCATAGCCATCCTATTTAAATTTCGCTGGCAAGTACGCGGGATACACTTCGCAATTCTTGTCAGCTAACCCGATTAGTCTCTTGTACTAAACTCCGAGTAGAAGCAGGTACCGTAGCCCATAAAAGGTGGTCTAGGCGACATCATGGGCGAACCCCGACTAGACTACGCTAACTGGTTATTAAGCAGCTAAAGCGTAAGTTTTGTTTGAATTGTTTGCAGTTATTCTGACTGAGTGGATTTATAAGGGCCACAACCCCTAAACGCAGTCATAGCTCGACCAATACCCGTCGAATCCAAAACGACCCCAAAAATGTTTCTACACAGTAGTATAGCACATTTAACCAGAAAGCATGCAATATAAACTTATAGTATGTAGGACAGGAATCTAGAAGAAGACAGGATCTGAATTACTGTTCAATTTTTATGAAATCGCTAACAACGTTGATATAATAATGGTTACGTTCATGTAACAAATTCACAAAACCTATGTAAATAATTCACTAAATGTTATAATAAAAAATAACATCTGTGTTAACGAAAACTGGAGGAACCACTAATATGAAGTTATTGATGGTTGAAGATAACAAATCTGTCTCAGAAATGATGGCAATGTTCTTCAAAAAAGAAGGCTGGGATGCACACTTTGCTTACGATGGTAACGAAGCCGTTGCAATTTTTAGCGAAGATCCAACTAGCTGGGACATGATTACACTTGACTTGAATTTACCAGGTCTTGATGGAATGCAAGTTAGCGCGAAGATTCGTGAAATTTCACAAGCTGTGCCAATTATTATGTTGACAGCACGTGATTCAGAATCTGATCACGTACTTGGTCTTGAAATGGGTGCCGATGACTATGTTACAAAGCCATTTAGTCCAATTACATTAATTGCGCGTATCAAAGCAATTCACCGTCGGGCTGAAATGTCAGCAAATGCCACGAACGCACCAGTTAATGATAATCCTAATGATTTTGATATCACAACGGATCATTTCCGTTTGAATTCAAACACGCGTGAAGCGTTCATTGGTGAAACAGAAATTCGTGATTTGACGCCTAAGGAATTTGATTTATTGAAGACTTTAGCACAAAAACCACGCCAAGTGTTCTCTCGTGAACAATTATTACAACTTGTTTGGGATTACGAATACTATGGTGATGAACGAACTGTTGATGCGCACATCAAAAAATTACGTCAAAAAATTGAAAAGGCTGGCCCTCAAGTGATTCAAACTGTTTGGGGTGTTGGTTATAAGTTTGATGATTCTGCAGTTGCTGCAGATGAAAAGTAAAAAGCAATAGGGGTACTATTAGGGAGATGCGTTTAATTTACCAACAAATGCTCGCGTTTTTCTTAGTAATTATGACGGCGATAATTATTATCGGCGTCCTTTTTTCTAAGTTCACGACAAATATTATGTATGAAGATACTTATGCGGAAATGGAAGAGTATTCAAATAGTTTGATGAACGAAACTTTGCGGTTCGATCCAAAGACGAAAGAGTTTATCGGTTTTGATACAGAAGGTCTCCAAAGTGCATATCGATTGCTCAGCGATCAAGGGGTATCATTTACCATTTATAATGCTAAACGCGAAGTTATCTATCCTGAAGAAGGACTGACAACTAGTATTTACAAAAATGATTGGAAAGTTCTTGAAAAACAAAATTTAATTAAGAAGAAGGTAACCGAAGCTGGTAACGTTGATGTTTACCGTTCATACTTCGGTGATGGTCCAGATGGCAAGCGCCAACAAATTGCGGTGGTAACACTGGCCTCATCAGTTTCTTCGATTAATAAGGTGTTGACACGATTACGCCATAATTTAATTATTGCGTTCTTTATTTCAACCGTGATTGCAATTATACTGAGTTACTTTTTATCACAACGCATTATCTTCCGGTTACACCGCATGCAACGGGTGGCCAACCAGATTTCGGCGGGCGATTACAATATTGTGTTGCCAACTAATCGCAAGGATGAACTCGGGGCGTTGGCGGCTGACTTGAATACCATGGCGGCCTCACTGAAAGCTTCTGAAGTTGAAATTCAAGAGCAAGAAGAACGGCGCAAGCAATTCATGGCGAATGCTTCGCACGAAATGCGGACGCCTTTGACGACGATTTCTGGTATTTTGGAAGGGCTCGAATACGATGTCTTTCCGGAAGAAGAAAAGCAACATAGTTATCGCTTAATGAAGAATGAAACTGATCGTTTGATTCGTTTGGTTACGGAAAACTTAGATTACGAAAAATTGCGCCAAAATAAAATTGTCTTGCAAAAACAACAATTCAATTCAATTCCGGTGCTGAAAAATCTGGTGGAACAATTGAACAAACGCGCGATTGCGCAGAATGATAGTATCGAATTAGTTAATAAAACTGATGTGGAAGTTTTCGCTGATCAAGATCGCTTTACACAGATTATTTTCAATTTGGTTAATAATGCCATTCAGTTTACTGAAAATGGGACAATCACTGTAACTGCTCGCCGCACAGCAGATGCAGCGGTTTATCAAGTTACGGATACTGGAATCGGGATGACACCTGAGCAAGTAGCTAAAATTTGGGATCGTTACTATAAAGCAGATCCTTCGCGGACTGTTAAAGGCGAGTCTGGATTGGGTATGGCAATTGTTAAGCAACTGGTCGAGCTCCATGACGGTGACATTCAAGTTTCAAGTACGGCAAATGTTGGCACAACTTTCATTGTGACAATTCCAGATAAACAATCAAAAGATTAACAAAAAGATGAAACGCCGGCAACGGGTTTCATCTTTTTTATTGGGTTTAACTGGTACCAGTTCATCTAATGTGGTACAGCCTAAATTTTACCCATTAGGCACCGTGGCGGAAGCACATCCCCAAAAATGTACATGAAACTGGGCCAAAATGTAGGCGTTTTTCAGAAAATAGACAAATTTATGTAAAACGCTTACAAAAGTTGCATGAAACTATTGTGTAAACGTTTTCAATGAGCTAAACTAATAAAGTTGATTTAATTAAGAGCGAAGGAAAAATATAAAAATTATGAAAAAAACAATTGAGACAGTTGGCGAGTACGACGGTCAATCAATCAAAAAAATTACCCTTGAAAATGCTAAGGGTTCAAGGCTAGGCGTTTTAACATTAGGAGCACTTTGGGATGAATTCTCAGTAGTCGACAATGGCGAACGCGTGAACTTAGTTTTGAATGCAGCTTCAGTTGATAACTACGTGGACAATCCATACTTTATGGGGCGTGTGGTAGCACGAGTAGCTGGTCGGATTGGTGAAGGTGATTTGATAGTTGGCGATAAGCACTATCAAGTTGATCAAAACGAAGGTACCACGACATTACATGGTGGGGCTAAGGGTTCTGCCAATCGGGTCTTTGAATACGAAGTTAGTGATGATGCAATCACTTTGACAACTTTGATGAAAGACGACACGTTCCCTGGTGAACTTAAGTTAGTAGTAACGTATAAGTTTACGGATGATGATGAAGTTGAGCTGTCATTTACAGGAACACAAGCGGGCGTTGACGGTGTCTTTAATCCAACGAGTCACGTCTATTGGAACCTGTCAAATACGCGTAACGATGTCTTAAAACACGATTTGTGGGTTGATGCAAAGAACCGGCTAGATGTTTTTGAAAACAAGGTTCCAACCGGTAAATACAATTCAAATGCTGTACGTGGTTTCGACTTTATTAACAAGACTAATATCGGTGAGCGAATGGCGGAACTTGTGGGAACGACCGAAAAGGGGATTGATGATGTGTATGTTGTCGATAACAGTCAAGCTGACGGGAAGTTTGCTGAATTGACAGATACCGAAAGTGGTCGCACGCTAGATGTTTACTCAGATCGTAATGGGGTCGTTTTCTTTACAGCGAACTCAGTGCACGATGGGATGACATTTGAACGTGGTCAAGGACAACCTTGGATGGGTGTAGCACTTGAGGCGCAAAGCTTACCTGATGCGGGGCACCATCCAGAATTTGGTAACGATGTCATTACGGTGGGTGAAACGAAGACGTACTCGATTGGTTACAAATACTACAAGGCATAAATTAATAATTCATTTTAGGGAAAAAGGGAATAGGGAAGAAAAATGTTAACATACTTAATCGCATTAATTCCAGCGCTCGCTTGGGGTTCAACTGGTTTATTTTCAACAAAGCTTGGTGGTTCAGCCGGGCAACAAACACTTGGTATGACAATCGGTGCCATGGCATTTGGTTTCTTGACGTTTATCGCCTTCGTAATTCCACAAGGCATTAATGTTTCATCACACATTTGGATTGCTGGTTTATTATCAGGGCTGTTATGGGCAGTTGGTCAAGCTGGTCAATTTACAGCAATTAAGGCCATGGGGGTTTCAAACGCCATTCCTTGGTCAACGGCTGGTCAAATCGTTGGGAATGCTGCCTTGGCAGCGACGATTCTTGGCGAATGGTCAACGGCGCGGATGTGGATTTTTGGAGTCATTTCAATCTTCTTGGTTGTCCTTGGTGCCATTTTAACCGCTAAGCGTGATAAAGCCATTAAAACCGGTGATGAACAAATGCAAATGGAAACAACGCGAGGCTTAATTGCCGTGTTGATTTCAACGATTGGTTACTCAGGTTACTACATTGTGCCAAATTACATGCGGAAAATTGGTTACATTTCACACCTGATTGCTGATAAAAACAACGGGGTCGATTATATGACTGCGACAATCTTCCCACAATCAATTGGGATGGTTATCGGTGCGATTATTATTGTTACCTTGTTCATGCGCGAATCTAAGACAATGTTCCAAGCACCAACTTGGCGCAACATGTTAACTGGTGCCGTTTGGGGTGTTGGTAACTTGGCAATGTTCATTTCAGCTGCTAACCCAAACATGGGTCAAGCTATCGCTGTAACAATGTCACAAATGGGAATCATCGTTGGGACGTTTGGTGGGATTTATATCTTGCATGAACGTAAAACTAAGAAGCAAATGGGCTTCATTGTTGTTGGTTCAATCATGATTGTTATTGGTGGGATTTTGATTAGTAACTTACCAAAATAATTTAATATTCAAAGTAAACTCGAATCGATTGCGATTCGAGTTTTTTTGTTATATTTTGTCTAGCGTGGGATTGTCGTTGCTGGACTTTTTAATCATCGAATTACTGAGGTTCTGTTGATTCTCAGTGTTGGTTTTTTTATACTAGTGCGGGCTATGATTGGTACCTGTTTTTTTGCTAGTTTGAACATTATTCCTAACTAACGAAGTGCTGATAAATTACTTGGTGGTCGCAGACTTTACACCGTGACTGGGGTGATATGTGTGCAACACATGTCGCCGCTGAGGATAAGATGAGGAGTCTAGGGGATTTATCCCCTAGAGTCCCAACTTATCCGAGTTTGCCAAGACCGCACTTCGGCTTGGCAATGTGCTTCCAGTGTGGTGCGCCAAGTAATTTACCGGCACGCAGTGGCCAATTTTATTCAATACCACGTCAGACAAAATATAATTTTTTGTATCATCACTGATGACGAACAGCGGTTAAATTGTTAGTTCTGGTATCGAATCTTAATTAAAGGGATGGTTTCAGCGTATTTTTACAATTTTCGTAATCTAGTTACACATGCGACACTGTGATATTAACCAACTGCAATCATTTCGCAACATAGAACGTGTAATATATGAGTCATTGAAAAAAAGTTGTACTTCATTTCACTTTGAAATACGGCTAAAAAGGGGACGAACGATGATTAAGATAAAAAAGAATGTGGCACAAGCGGCGATTATGCTTGCGATTTTGGCCGGTGCTACCGTAGCTCCATTAGCGGGGGTACAGGTTAACGCTGATACAGTTAATACATATGTACCTGGCAACAAGATTTCAAAGGTTTATGCAAAGACTAATATTGATGAATTTGCTGATGCTGATTTAACGCAAAAAGTTGGCACAATTAAGGTTAACAAAGCAGCACAAATCAAAAGTGTCGTTGATCGTGGCGCTGATAATGCACCAGTCTTAGCGTTAACTAATGGGCACTACATCACGGCCAATAAAGACATGGTCGTTGCTTCAACAATTGATGAAGCTAAGTATTTCATTACCAATCCTAAAATCATCGGGGTAAAAAAGGCAACTAATGTACACGAAGATCACAATTTTAAAACTGTTACGGGTAAGTTAAAAGCCGGTGATGTTTTGCATGTCAAAGGAATTGCGTGGTCTAATGGTGGAACGCCCCGTTTAGAATTACAAGATGGTGGCTTTATGACGGCCGCTAAATCAACTGGTAGTAAAGTTGGTAAGAAGATTAGTAACTATTGGACAGTTTCACTAGGTTCAGCTAAAATCGTGAAGAATAGCTTTATCTACAAGAACCAAAACTTTAAGAAAAATCAACGTGTTAAGAAGTTAAAAAAAGGCACAAAAATCAAGATTAAGGGTTTGAAATGGAGTAATGGTGGTTACCCACGCTTTAAGGTGGCGGGTGGTTACTTAACAACCAACAAAAAGAACACAGTTGTTGCGAGTGCTGGGTCTAACAAGGTTAACTCATACATCATCAGTAATTACTTCGGCAAGCACGCTAAGATTGTTAAGAAAATTGATAAACGTTTTCCTAAGAATAAGTTGCGTCGGGGATTGGGCAAGCCTGAAGGGGTTGTTGTTCATGAAACAGCGAACCCTAATTCAACGTTAAAAAATGAAGTGAAATACATGAAGGCGCACTATAAGAACGCGTTTGTGCACACTTTCGTTAACGGTAGCACAATTGAAAACATTGCTAATACAAACTACTTGGCATGGGGTGCGGGTTACCAAGCTAACCAACGTTTTATCCAATTTGAACAAGTTCGTGTTCACTCGAAAAAGAACTTCGCTAAAGAAATTAACAATGCAGCTTACTACTCAGCATACATTTTGAAGGAATATGGCTTAAAGCCTTCATTAGCTAAGAAGAACAAGACTGGAACACTTTGGTCACACAATGATGTTTCAAAATGGTTAGGTGGAACCACACATACTGATCCAGTGGCATACTGGAAAGCATCTGGTAAGAAATGGTTTGGTACTAACTACACGATGAAAGATTTCTACAAGTTAGTTAAAGCATATTATGATGCAATGTAATTAAATATGATTTAAGCGAAAAACGTCTGATTGCAGGCGTTTTTTTGTTGCATATAAAGGCCCTATTTTGTCTGACGTGGGTCTATCCCGTGGGATCGAATAAAATTGGCCACTGCGTGCCAGTAAATTACTTGGCGCACCACGCTGGAAGCACATTGCCAAGCCGAAGTGCGGTCTTGGCAAACTCGGATAAGCTGGGACTCTAAGGGAATAAATTCCCTAGACTCCTCAGCTCATCCTCAGCGGCGACATGCGTTTCACACATATCACCCCAGTCGCGGTGTAAAGGCTGCGCCCACCAAGCAATTTACCGGCACTCCGTTAGTTAGGAATAATTCTCAAACTAGCAAAAAAGTCGTAGGGTCTGGATTCAATCAAATCAGTTATCGCTGATTTTGTGCTGTGCTCAAAATAGTGCTTAAGGGATATTCCGTGGTGCGTGAGTATTCTCGTAAACAAAAGTACAGAAATGAGAATCCCGCGCTACAATAAATAGATGCATATGAAGTCATTGTTTTAGGTTTGTTTAAGATAAAGTGTGTAGAGGTAGCGTCGCTTGCCTAGGGTGCTATACTTGGAAGCGTTTGTAAGATTAGTGATAAACACAGATTTTTCGTGCAAAAATGTAATGGCGGCTAATGCCTATCATTAAATGTATGTTGCGTGTTACTTCACATAATCTTCTTAATTCTTTAATGCTGTTGCAATCAAAGGAACTTCGAGTACTTAAGAATGCAACAGTTCTGCAATATTTAGATGTTAGACTTATATTATTAATTAAACGAAATATATAAATTTAGAGGACATAAATCAATGAAAAAAATGCCTATTTGCATCATGACAGCTGTCATCTTAGCAAGTTCAGTGTTAGCACCGATTGCTGGTGTTAGTGCTGCTTCTGCAGATGACGCTACGCAAGTTACGACAACTGATGCCACATCGAAAAGTAGCACAAGTAGTTCTACAACTACAGCTTCAAGTAGCAGCACCACACCAGCTACGGCATCTTCAAAACAAGCTAAAACTGCTACAAATGACACGACAGCAAATACACCTACTAGTGGCATTGTGGCTGTAGCGGCGTCGTACTTGAACGATAACGCCATTAAGTATGTCGTTGTTAATAACACTAAAGGTATTTATTACTACCAACAACCGGATTTAACTACGGGTAAGGTGACACCACTCGTTAAGGCGGGCACATTAATTCCGTTAGCCGCTAATCCAATTGTTCAATCTGGTAGTACCACACGCTTGAAGACCGCCAATGGCTACTACATAAGCGGGAACAAAGAGTACGTCCAAGCAGTGGATGATAAGAATGTTTTCGTTGATAATCCTGGGAACGTATTGGTGCAAAAGAACGTGACCCTTTACAGTGATAACGAAGGGAAACAAGCTAAAAGTACGGTTGCCAAAGACACGTTGATGAATGTTACGTCAGTTTCATTTTCAGCGACTGGTAAGACAATGTTACAAGTCAGCGGTGGCTACATTCCAAATGATAAGAGCAGCTATAAGGTAATTACTGGTAACATTGCTAATTATTTAACATCGAAGCCTACGCAAGTTATTTTGAAGAAAAGTACGAATGAATACAGTGACAATAACCTGAAAAACAAGGTTAAGTCAGTGAAAATGGGAACGATTGTCAAGATTTCTGGGTTGGCATGGTCAAATGGTGGGACACCACGTTTGAAAATGTCAAATGGTCATTATTTGACTGCTAACGTGGCAAATGTGATTGTACCAACAAAAAATATTAAGAGCTATTATGTAACTAATCCTAAGAAGTTAGTTAGTGCCAAAAAGGTCAACGGTTATCGCGATGTGACAGCCGAAGCTTCTACTAAGAATAATGGCTTTGCCGTTGGTACGTATTTTGCAATCAAAGCACTTGAATATACTAATGATGGTGTACCACGTTTCAAGTTAAGCAACGGATTGTATGTGACAGCTGGTAAAAAATCTTACCGCACTAAAATTGTTAAGACCATTCAAAACTACTGGACGATTAAATTAGGCAAAACTAAGCTTGCTAAGAAATTGTACTTGTATAAGGATGTTAACCTCAAAAAACGGGTTAAGGCTTACAAAAAAGGGACTGCTGTGAATGTTACCGGAGTTGCTTGGACAAAGGGTGGCACACCACGTTTGAAGGTCAAGGGTGGTTACCTTTCAGCAACTAAGAAAGCTTATACGTACAAATTAAAGGCAGTTACGATTAATAGTGATGATAGTGGTTTCTACGCGTCAAAGAATAACGCCACAAACTTCATTACTAAATATGCTGCGGATGTCCGTGCTGTGACTAAGTCTTATGGCTTGTATGGCTCAATTCAAATGGCTCAAGCTTCTCTTGAAAGTGCCTGGGGACAAAGTGCGTTGACAAAGCAAGGGTTGAACTTCTTTGGAATTAAGGGTGCTTACAGTGGTCAATCTGTCATCATGCGGACGGCCGAATATGATAGCAAAGGTAATCTTTACTACGTTAATGCCGCCTTCAAGAAGTATCCAAATGGTAAGGCATCATTCACCGATAACGCCAAGTTGTTGAAAAATGGCCCTGGTTTCTCATCAACTTACTATTCAGGTGCATGGCGCTCAAATGCGAAAACATACCAAGCGGCAGCACAAGGCCTCGTTGGACGCTACGCAACTGATCCTGCTTATGCAACAAAATTAGTGAGCTTGATTAACACGTATGATTTACACAAGTTACTCGATTAAAATAAGAAGTGGATAAAAGGCGTTTTGCAGCCTGTTGTCACACGTTAATAAGCCGGATTTCTACCTTACAAGGAGAAATCCGGCTTATTTTGGCTCTGTTCCGTCTGACGTGGAATTGAATAAAATTTACCGGCACTTCGTTAGTTAGGAATAATACTCAAACTAGCGAAAAAGTCGTTGTGACCGAAAATCAACTGGGCCTCTAAAATATTGCTTCCAGGCAAATCCTAGGGTACAGATTCAATCAAATCAGTTATCGTTGATTTTGTGATGTGTTCAAACTAGTGCCCAAGGTATATTTCGTGATGCGTGAGTACTCTTAAACAAAAGTACAGAAATGGGAATCCCACGCTAGACAAAATAGAACTATTCAGACATGTGTCAGGTTGTGCATAAACTGTGTATCAGTGACACTAAAAAAGTTGTCCACATGTGAACAACTTTCTAGTAAGGATTTAATTATGCCCAATCGCCATTGCGGAAAACGGGAACAGCTTCACCGGCAAAGGTAATTCCGTCGATATCCATGTCGGCTGAACCAACCATGAAGTCAACGTGTGTTTGTGATTGGTTTTCACCCAATGCGTGTAATTCATCGGCACTCATCTTAGTTCCACCTTGGATATTAAATGGATAAGCAGCCCCAAGAGCTAAATGATCAGAAGCATTTTCATCAATTAAAGTGTTGTAGAAAACAATCCCTGATTGTGAAATTGGTGAATGGAAAGGTACGAGTGAAACTTCACCAAGTGATTTAGCACCTTCGTCGGTATCAAGGAGTTGCAACAGGGTATCTTCACCCTTATCGGCATGGGCTGAAACAACGCGACCAGCTTCAAATGTTAAAACAATGCCTTCAATTAAGACACCGGCATATGACAATGGTTTCGTTGAAGTAACAGTCCCAGAAATGTTCCGGTAATCTGGAGCAGTGAAGACTTCTTCAGTTGGCATGTTGGCAACAAAGAGGTTACCTTGGCGATCAACAGAATCAGCGGCTTCCCAGAGGTGTTTTTCTGCTAAGCCGATGGTGAAATCAGTAACGGCACTCTTGTATTTCAATTCTTTGAAGTTCATTTCGTTTAACCAAGCGGCTTTTTCCTTCAAAGTATCAATGTGTTCATCCCAAGTAGTGATGGCGTTATGTGTGGCGTCAACGCGCACAACTTTGAAAATTTCTTCCCAGAGGCGGTCGATTGCGGCTTGACCAGTAAGTTCAGGAAAGACTTTTTCTGCCCATTCTTTGCCAGAAGCGGCAACGACGAGCCATGAGATATCGTTGTTCATGGTAGCTTTACGAATAACTTGAGTGGCTTTACCAGAGGCGGCAGTGAATTTAGCGACACGGGTTTGGTCTAAGTCACCAAAGGCATCGGGATCGTCTGAAAGTAATGAAATCCGGGTAGCGTTCTTGCCCATTAGTTCTTCTGCTTCAGCAGTAACGTAAGCGGGAATGTTTTCCAAACGTTCATCTGAAGTGTTTTCTAGAAAAGCGTGAGCTGTGTGGGTATCGCTCCATTTCACAATAACTTCATTGGCACCGCGGTTGTAAGCAGCGTCCACAATTTTACGTGCGAAGTAAGCATTCTCAACATTAGCGTACAAAATAATGGTTTGGCCGGGTTGTACGTTTACACCGGTAATGGCGATAAGTTCGGCATATTTATCGAGTTTAATATCAAAATCAGCAATTGTCATGAATGAATCTCCTCGTATTTCATTTATCAGAGCTACCTGGGGGTTAAAACACGTTCTGTGTCACTACATAAAAAATAGGGAGCAGTTTAACCACGGGGTAGCTCATGTATAGAATATTTTATTTTTGATTGAAACTCTTAACATTATATCATGAGAGAATATTAATTTTATCAATGAATTATCAGATAATTAAATATTACTTACAAAGAAGGTGCAAACGACGAAAAACGTGTAATCACCCCATTTTCTGATATAATATTATAGATTGACTGTAACGAAAAAAATATGAAAAGATTATGAAGGGGAAAAATATGATTAGTTTAAAATCACCACGCGAAATTGAAGCAATGAAGACCTCAGGTGCAGTAATTGCGGGGATGCACAATGAATTGAAAGATTTCATCAAGCCCGGTGTTGAAAGTTGGGCAATTGAAGTATTCTGTCGTAACTATATTGAAAGCCACGGTGGTTACTGTGAACAGCTCGATGTTCCTGGTTATAAGTGGGCTACTTGTGTCGCAATTAACGACTATGTTTGTCATGCGATTCCACGCCACGGTGTTTTCTTAAAAGAAGGCGATATTGTGACTGTTGATACTGTAGTTAACTTGGACGGTGCGATGTCAGACTCAGCTTGGACTTTCACTGTCGGTGAAGTTAGCGCAGAAACACAACGATTGGTTGATGCAACCAAAAAAGCTTTGTACCTTGGTATTGACCAAGCTGTTGTCGGCAACCGCATTGGTGATATTGGTGCGGCAATTCAAGGCTACATTGAAGACGAAATGGGCTTTGGTGACGTGCGTGAATATATCGGACATGGAATTGGACCTACGATGCACGAAGACCCTGCTGTGCCACACTATGGAACTGCTGGTAAAGGTCTACGCCTTAAGGAAGGTATGACTATTACAATCGAACCCATGGTTAATGCCGGTGGTGACTGGCGGACTGCTCCAATTCAAGAAGATGAAGAATGGGATGCTGCAAAGACCACAGATGGCTCATATTCAGCTCAATTTGAACACACTATTGCGATTACTAAAGAAGGACCAAAGATTTTAACTTCACAAGATGCTGTATTTGATGCTAAATACTTGTAAAAGGTTTGGCTTTCACCAATATATGTACCCGAAACTCGATGGTATGTAAGGGAATGAAAGCATAGAATACAAAAGATGCAGTAAATTTAGGAAAGGAAAGTGCAATTAACGCAATGCGAGCTCAATCAATTATTTATTTATTCTTTAAGCGGATTGCTGACATTATTTTGTCACTAATTGCGCTAATCCTTCTTAGTCCGATTTTCTTATTGATTGTCGCACTGTATAAATTTGCTGACCCCCAACAATCAATTTTTTATAAACAAATGCGCGTTGGGAAAAATCATAAAATGTTTTATATTTACAAATTTCGTTCAATGATTCCCAATGCTGATGAAGTTTTACATGCGAATAAGGAATTGTACGCTAAATTTGTGGCGAATGGTTATAAGTTACCCACAGAAGAAGATCCCCGGATTACCAAGTTCGGTGCGTGGTTACGGAAGTCGTCGGTCGATGAAATTCCACAATTTATTAATATTCTAAAGGGTGAAATGAGTGTCGTTGGCCCACGACCAATCGTGGAAGATGAACTAGTTGAATATCATACCGAGGAACGGGTGGCTATGTTTTTATCCGTGAAACCTGGAGCGATGGGACTATGGCAAGCAAGCGGTCGGAGTAATATTGAATACCCTGAACGTGCTGATTTAGAGCTAAGCTATGTTGAGGCAGCCTCGCTTGGATTTGATATAAAAATCATGTTTATGACAATCTTTTCAATTATTAAAAGTGATGGTGCATTCTAAAAAAACAATTAGCAAAGGTGATTTTGTTAGCTACTATTTGTTTTAGGTGGTATAGTAAAACTCGTTTATTTTTTGATTATAAAATTGAAAGTTGAGAATAAGTTTTGGCTGAAGAACGTAAATTAAAGGTTCGTGCACGTTATGTCACGAAGCAATATGACTTATTAGTCAAAAAGTCAGATAAAGTTAAAGCACTCTTTAATCCATTTAGTAATGGTCTCCAAAGTTTCTGGTCATTAAAGGGAATCAGTTTTGATGTTTATGAAGGCGAAACAATTGGTCTTATCGGGGTTAATGGTTCTGGTAAATCAACGCTTTCAAACATTATTAGTGGGATTATCCCACCAACTTCTGGTGAACTTGAAGTTAATGGTGAAACTTCAATCATTGCGATTGGGGCCGGCTTGCGTGGTCAATTGACGGGACGTGAAAACATCCACTTGAAATCATTGATGATGGGGATGACTAATTCCGAGATTGCGCAACATATGGAAGATGTGATTAACTTTGCTGATTTGGGCGATTTTATTGACCAACCGGTTAAGAGTTACTCATCAGGGATGAAGTCACGACTTGGTTTTTCAATCGCGGCCTATGATGATCCTGATATTTTAATTATTGATGAAGCTTTGTCAGTTGGTGATGAAACCTTCTATCAAAAAGCACTTGATAAGATGGTCGAATTCCGTGAACAAGGTAAGACAATCTTTTTCGTTTCTCACGTGATGTCACAAGTGGAAATGTTCACTGATAAAACAGCGTGGATTCAGTACGGTGAATTAAAGGAATTTGGACCAACTGCAGAAGTCCTTGCGCACTATAAGGAATGGAATTCTTGGTTTAAGAAGCTTCCTAAGTCTGAAAAGGGCGAATATCAAGCCGCACAAAAGGAATTACAAAAAGAATTTACAGTTGAACAATTACGCAAGAATATTGAAAATGATCCCGAGCATGATTATTCAGCAACGGATGCTAAAATATTGACGGCTAGCGCTATTTCTGGTGATAAAATGCCAGCAACAACGTTGGTATTGTGGACTGCGCTCACTGTACTTTGGTTTGTAGTTGCGTACATGACATTCCATTAATTGACGAAGGGAAACGATTGTTTTGAAAGAATTATTTGAAATTATAAAAGAGCACTTGAGTCACATGGGAATTATCATGCGACTTGCTCGTTATGAAGATAAAGCCAATAACCAAGGTAACTATCTTGGGATGCTATGGCAATTTTTGAATCCAGCGTTCCAAGTTGGGACTTATTACTTGGTTTTCGGTTTAGGATTGAAGAGCAATGGTGATCCTGAAGCAGGGGTACCATATATTGTGTGGATGTTGTTTGGACTTTCAACTTGGTTCTTCATGAATGGTTCATTTATGGCCGGTATTTCTAGTATCACTAGTAAAGTTGCCATGGTTTCTAAGATGAAATTTCCAATTAGTATCTTACCAACTGTGCGCTACGTGAGTGAATTAACTTCATTCTGGGCGATGATGGCAATTTCATTTGTATCAATGTTGGTAGCAGGTGTGCCAATTACAACGCACATTTTGCAATTCTTCTATTACTTCTTTGCAATGACAGCTTTGATGTTTGTCTTCGGGATTTTCAATGCAACAATTAACGTGTTGATTCCTGATTACAAGATGTTGATGACTTCAGTGATGCGTTTGCTGTTCTGGGCATCTGGTGCCATTTGGAATATTAGTCAATTGCCACCTAAGATTGCGGATGTTATCAAGTTAAACCCATTCTTCTACGTGGTTAACGGGATGCGTGATTCATTCTTATCACAATCTTGGTTCTGGTCAGCAGACCGAATCCAATATACCATAATGTTCTGGGCATTTGTGGTTGGTTTAGGCTTAGTTGGTAGCCACCTTCACATGAAGTTCCGTTCACGATTTATTGATTTTATTTAATATTAGTAACGCCGCTGGATATCATATTCAGTGGCGTTTTTTTGTTGTATTTCGTCTGACGTGGGATTGAATAAAATTGGCCACTGCGTTAGTTAGACATATGCTCAAACTCGCGAAAAACAGGTACCAACTATGGGCCACAGTGGCATGAAAAAACACTGACAATAGAACCTCAGTAATTCGATGAGTGAAAAGTACAGAAATGAGAATCCCACGCTAGAACAAATAGAGTAAGTTTTTGCTATATGCATCGTTACTAGGAGCGGGGATTCTGCAAATTAAAGTATTCAGTCTTTTGTTGGCGAATTTCTGCTAAAATTGAACTAAATTAAAAATTAACTGAGTTAGACACGTATATTATTAATAAGGGGGTCACGAAATGCAGGCTGAAATTATTGCAGTGGGCACAGAAATACTGTTGGGACAGATTACAGACACGAACAGTCCGCTAGTTGCGCGCGAACTAGTGGCATTGGATATTGATACGCATTTTCAAACGGTGGTCGGTGATAATGAGGAGCGGTTGCTGAGTGCCCTTGAAATTGCTAGTCAACGAGCTGATTTGATTATTACGATTGGTGGTTTAGGGCCAACCCCTGACGACTTATCTAAGCAAACAGTAGCCAAATTTGTCGACCAAAATTTAGCCGTTAATCAAGCAGCAATGGATAAAATCGAAGCATGGCACGCGGAAACTGGTCGTCCCATGGCTGAAAACAATCGCCTCCAAGCATTGTATTTGGCAGCCGGGATTGCACTTCCCAATGAACCCGGTTTTGCCGTGGGTAGTTTTTATAAAAATCCCAATGGTCCGGACGTGTTGCTGTTACCGGGGCCACCTTGGGAATTGGAACCAATGTTATTAAAATACGCAGTACCGTTGTTGCAACAACAATATCATCATGAAGGAACTTTGTTGTCGCGGGTTTTACGTTTTTACGGAATTGGTGAGTCACGGCTAGTAACCAAGTTAGCTACCTTAATTGATCAACAAACAAATCCAACGATGGCACCATATGCCAAAGCACATGAGGTGACATTGCGGTTAACGGCGCATGCCGTGGATGAGGCAAATGCAACTAAATTACTCGATGAGATGGAAGCTCAAGTGTTGGCAATTGTTGGTGAGTATTTCTACGCCTATGGTGATGATAGTTCGCTAGTCGAAACAGTGGGAAAGTTACTAATTGATGGTGGCGTAACCATCAGTGCAGCCGAAAGTTTAACGGCGGGGATGTTTCAAAGTACGTTAGCTGATGTAATGGGGATTTCAGCAGTCTTTCCAGGTGGTTTTGTCACGTATGCACCAACTGCAAAAGAACAACTTGTTGGGGTGTCACCGGCGACAGTGGATCAATACGGTGTCGTAAGCGAACAAACAGCTAAAGCAATGGCCGCTGGAACCCGCGAAAAGTTGGATACAGACATTGCAATCAGTTTCACCGGGGTCGCGTCAGGGGAACTTGAAGGGCAGCCAGCTGGAACAGTTTGGATTGGCTTGGCAACCCGCAATCGGGCATCAGAAGCGTATTTGTACCACTTTGGTAGTGATCGCCAGCGTAATCGTGAGCGCGCCGTGATGGCAGGTTTAGATATTGTTCGGCGAAAATTATTGCAGTTACCAATGGTAAAAAACATTTAAACGTTTGTTCGATTATACTTGCAATTTGCCGAACGTACCGGTAATATAATAGATATAGAAATGCAAAAGAACTAGGAGGAACCATTCTTGGCAGATGAACGTAAAGCAGCCCTTGATGCTGCACTTAAAAAAATTGAAAAAAGTTTTGGTAAAGGTTCAATTATGCGTCTGGGTGAAAATGCTCAAACCCAAGTTGAAACTGTGCCAACTGGATCATTAAAGCTTGATATTGCATTAGGTGTTGGTGGCTATCCTAAGGGTCGGATTATTGAAGTGTATGGTCCAGAATCTTCAGGTAAGACGACTTTGGCTTTGCACGCTGTAGCTGAAATTCAAAAAGCTGGTGGTACTGCAGCTTATATTGATGCTGAAAACGCCATGGACTCTAAGTATGCTGCTAATTTGGGTGTTAACATCGATGAATTATTGTTGTCACAACCGGATACTGGGGAACAAGGATTGGAAATTGCCGATGCCTTGGTTTCATCAGGAGCAATTGATATTTTAGTTGTCGATTCAGTAGCAGCTTTAGTACCCCGCGCTGAAATCGAAGGTGAAATGGGTGATGCTCACGTTGGTTTGCAAGCTCGTTTGATGTCACAAGCACTGCGTAAGCTTTCTGGTTCAATTAGCAAGACTGGAACGATTGCTATTTTCATCAACCAAATTCGTGAAAAAGTTGGGGTGATGTTTGGTAATCCAGAAACTACCCCTGGTGGTCGGGCATTGAAGTTCTATGCCACAATCCGTTTGGAAGTTCGTCGTTCTACTCAAATTAAAGACGGTACTGACGTTATTGGGAACAACACAAAAATTAAAGTCGTTAAGAACAAGGTAGCGCCTCCATTCAAGGTTGTTGAAACTGACATCATGTATGGTGAAGGTATTTCACAAACTGGTGAAATGATTGACTTGGCTGTTGATAAAGATATTGTTGATAAGTCTGGTTCATGGTTTGCATACAACGGTGAACGAATTGGTCAAGGGCGTGAAAACGTTAAGAAGTATCTTGATGCAGAAGAACATGCAGCAATGCGTGAAGACATTTATGCACGTGTCCGTGGTGCATATGGAATTGGTGACGTGGTTGAAGAAGTCACTGATGCCACTGCCGCTGTTGAAGAACCTGCGTCAACTGATTTGTTTGAAGAAGAATAAGCAACAAATTAATACAAGCCGGGCAATAGTCCGGCTTTTTTGATACCACGAGAAAGATAAATTTAGTTATTTTTTAAGTAATAAAATATTCATTATCAGCCGGAATATGCAGTATAAATGGTATAATTTAGAAATGAATTTATTACAAGAAAGTGTGGTAACTGCCAAATTGACAGTTGCGAATACGTTAAAAGGGGACGTGGATTAATGACAGTTAAAATTGATGGAAAAGCAATTGCCACAAAAGTTAAAGCTGAGGTTGCAGTTGAAGTTGAAAAGTTGATGGATTTGGGTGTGACACCTGGGTTAGCAGTTGTGTTAGTGGGCGAAGATCCAGCTTCACAAATCTATGTTCGTAACAAGCAACGAGCTGCTGAAAAGTTAGGCATTGATTCGCAAACAATTAACATGCCAGCTGATACTACTGAAGCTACCTTGTTGGCAAAAATTGCCGAATTGAATGCTGATCCAGCGATTGATGCCATTTTGGTACAATCACCCGTGCCAGCGCAAATTAACGAAAGCCGGATTCAAGAAGCCATTTTACCAAGTAAAGACGTTGATGGATTCCACGCATATAACATCGGTGCGTTGTTTGCCAATAAACATCAATATTACCCTGTAGCTAACACTCCTCGTGGAATCATGACGTTATTAGCAGAATACGATATTGATGTTGCGGGTAAGCAAGCCTTAGTAATCGGACGTTCAATTTTGGTAGGCCGACCAATGATGGCGATGTTAAATAATGCAAACGCCACAGTTACTTTGGCACACCGGTTTACTCAAAATTTAGATGATCTGCTAGCGACGGCTGACATTGTCGTGGTTGCGGTTGGCATTCCTAATTTTGTACAACCAGATAATTTGAAAAAAGGTGCCGTGGTGATTGATGTGGGTATTAATCGTATGGATGATGGTAGCCTTGTTGGTGACGTGGCTGAAGATGTACACGAACAAACTAGTTACATTACCCCAGTGCCAGGTGGCGTTGGTCCAATGACGATTGCGACATTAATGCAAACGACAGTTGAATTGGCAAAGTCACACATGAAGATTGAAAACGAAGGCTAAGCGATGGTGGAACAGCAATATTTAACGGTGAGCGCGCTCACGAGTTATTTAAAACGAAAATTTGATGCTGATCCGTACTTGGATCGGGTTTATTTAACCGGTGAAATTTCAAACTGGCGCCAACGACCAAACCATCAATATTTCAACTTGAAGGATAATGATGCTAAAATTAGTGTCACAATGTTCAAAGGAGCCTTTCAAAAAATTAAATTTCAACCTGAAGAGGGAATGAAAGTTTTAGTGACTGGTCGCGTTTCTTTATATGAACCCCAAGGAACATATCAAATTATTATTGATTCCATGCAACCAGATGGGGTCGGTGATTTATATAAGGCGTACGAACAATTAAAAAATAAACTGAGTGCTGAGGGATTATTTGATCGATTCAAGCAACCCTTACCAAGATTTCCAAAGCGTATTGCCGTAATCACTTCACCAAGTGGTGCGGTAATTCGGGATATTATCACGACGACACAACGGCGCTACCCAATTGCACAATTAGTTTTGTTTCCAACAATTGTACAGGGTGACAAATCAGCAGCCGATATTGTGAAGCGATTGCAACAAGTCAACGCCTTGGATTTTGACACGGTTATTATCGGCCGTGGTGGTGGCTCGATTGAAGACTTATGGCCATTCAACGAAGAAAAAGTTGCCCACGCGATTGCAGATATGCAGATTCCAGTGATTAGTTCAGTCGGACACGAAACAGATACAACGATTGCTGATTTGGTTGCCGATGTCCGTGCAGCGACACCGACTGCAGCTGCTGAATTAGCGACACCACGTTTGGACGAAGAGTTGTTGCACATTCAGGAATTACAAAACCGGCTACGCAATGCAATGGAAAGCCGGGTAAAATACGCTACGCAACTGGTTAATAAGCAGCTTGCGTCATATGTATTCACACAACCTAATCGTCTGTATGATGGTTATGTTCAACGAGTGGATCGTGCTAGTGAACAATTGTTGCATGCAATGCAACGGCAATTTAGTGTCAAGCAACAAGCATATGCCCTGTTAGCACAACGGTTGCCACTGACCAATTATCAACAAAAAATCCACCAATCAGTGGAACACATTCAAACTTTGGAGGCTCGACTGCAACGGGCTTATGCCAATTTATTGCAGGTTAAGCGCCAACAAATGGCAAAGACTGCGAATGCTTTGAATCTTGTGTCACCACTGACTATTTTAGGACGTGGTTATAGCCTAGTACAGGTTGATGATAAGGTTGTGAAAACCGTTGCTGATTTGCAAGTAGCCGATGAAATTACCATTCGGATACTTGATGGGACTGTGACTGCAAACGTAATTGATATAAAAAAGGAATAAAAAAATGCCAGCAAAAAAGAAGAACTTTGAAGAAAATTTAAGTGACTTAGAAGCGATTGTTTCACAATTAGAACGTGGCGATGTACCTTTGGAAGAAGCCTTAACACAATTTCAAACTGGGGTTAAGTTGAGTCAAGAACTCCAAAAGACACTTGGTGACGCTGAAAAAACTTTAACCAAGATGATGAATGAAGATGGACAAGAAGTTCCGTTTGATACGAATGCTAATGAGTAAGAGTGGAAGTAATAAATTATGACGCAAAACTATCGAGATTTTTATGATGAATACGTGCCCTTGATTTCAAAACAAATGGCGACTGACTTGGCGACTTTAGATGCCCCAGCAGTGCTCAAGGAAGCAATGTTATATTCAATTAACGCTGGTGGTAAACGGTTACGGCCACTAATGACGTTGGCAATTTACCACGCATTCGGTCACACAATTGATACGTCAATTATTCGAGTAGCTAGCGCTTTGGAATTAGTTCACACATACTCATTGATTCACGATGACTTGCCTGCAATGGACAATGATGATTTGCGTCGCGGATTACCAACTAGCCACAAACGATTTGGTGAAGCGAATGCTATCTTGGCCGGGGATGCACTGTTAACACAAGCATTTGTCTGGTTAGCGAATAATCAATTACCAGCCACAGTTCAAGTGCAATTAGTTCGTCAATTGGCAGTAGCTGCTGGCGCGACTGGAATGGTGGGTGGCCAAGTTGAAGATATGCTTGGCGCACAAAAGACGTATGATTTAAGCGAATTACAACAAGTGCATAATCGAAAAACGGGTGCTTTATTGAGTTATGCTACACAGGCTGGGGCGTTAATGGCGCAAGTTGATGTAGCAATTGTGAAGCAACTTGGTGAGTTTGGACAAGTGTACGGGTTAGCATTTCAAATCCAAGATGACTTGTTAGACGTCACGGACAACACCGATTTTGAACGTAATACTTATCCAAAACTATTAGGTCTCGATGGTGCAAAAGCAGCGCTTCAAACCAATGTAGAGCATGCGCGCCAAATCATCGAACAAATTGCAGCGACAGTTACTTTTGACCATGAATTAGTAAGTGGTTTCTTAAGTTATTTTGAAAGGAAAAATTAATGGCTGATAAAGAACGTGTCGATATTCTTCTAGTACAACAAGGTTTATTCGATACTCGTGAACAAGCTAAACGGGCAATTATGGCAGGACAAATCCTTGGTGCCAATGAAGAACGTTTGGACAAACCTGGGGTTAAAATCCCTGTAACCACTGAATTACACATGAAGGGTGCCCCAATGCCTTACGTTTCACGTGGTGGGTTTAAGCTTGAAAAAGCACTGCAAGCATTTAATATCAATGTGACTGGTAAAACAGTGTTAGATATTGGATCATCAACAGGTGGGTTCACCGATGTAGTCCTCCAAAATGGGGCCAAAATGTCATATGCATTAGATGTGGGTACCAATCAATTAGCATGGAAATTACGTTCAGATGAACGGGTAGTGGTAATGGAAAATACTAATTTCCGTTATTCAAAATTAGGTGACTTCACGGCAGGACAACCAAACTTTGCGACGATTGATGTGTCATTTATTTCATTACATTTAATTTTGCCACCATTGCGCGATATTATTGCTGAAAACGGTGAAGTGGTTGCATTGATTAAACCTCAATTTGAAGCCGGACGGGAAAATGTTGGGAAGCATGGGATTGTGCGTGACCAATCGGTTCATAAGATGGTCTTAACAGATATCATCGCTTTCGCTGTTAAAAGTGGTTACACTGTTGAAAATCTTGATTTTTCACCAATTAAAGGTGGAGAAGGTAATATTGAATTTTTAGTACATTTACGGGCAACGCAAACACCAAGCATTACGCCAGGGGTAGATATTGAAGCCACCCAACTTGCTGCTTATGACCAATTGAACCGTAAGGATATGCCAAATAAAGAGGTCTAGCTATGAAAAAAAGTGAACGGCACCGTTTGATTCGGCAGTTAATTATGCAGCAGACATTTTCGCGACAGGAAGAACTAGTTAGCGCGTTGGAAGTTGCTACTGATGAAAAATTTACCCAAGCAACAATTAGTCGAGACGTTAAAGAAATGCACCTGGTTAAGGCACGGATTAGCGATGGAACATATCGTTATGAAGTTTCTCAAGCCGGTGAAATGCTTGGAGAAAGTCGGTTGTCGCGGCTATTACGTAATAACATCCAGTCAATGGCGGTTCAAAATTCAATGATTATGCTGCAAGTTGTCCCAGGGTCTGGGGCGGTATTGGGAAACTTGTTGGATACGATGGCTTATGACGATGTCTTCGGCACGCTCAGTGATGATGCTAAAGTCATGATTTTCATGAAAGACGGGCGCGATGGACGTCGATTTGCTGCCAAACTACGTGATTTATTGTAATTAATAAGGATGATAACCGGGCATCTTTAAGCATTGTAAATAATAAGGAGGTGCAGTGATGCTGCGCGAACTTTCAATTGATAATTTCGCTATTATTCCACACTTGAATGTTGATTTTAGCACTGGAATGACGGTACTTTCTGGTGAAACTGGAGCCGGTAAATCAATAATTATTGATGCCGTGGGCTTATTAGCTGGCGGTCGTGGCTCACAAGAATTTATTCGGACGGGGAGTGATAAAGCTATTTTGCAAGCAGCTTTTGAACTCAATCAAGAAAATAATTTGACCCTCCAAATGCTTGATCAGTTGGGGATTGAACATAGTGATGGTCAGCTGATATTGCAACGTGAAATTCAACGCAGTGGTCGCAATGTCATCCGAATTAATGGTATTTTGGCTAATTTAGCAACGTTAAAACAAGTTGGCGAAACGTTAGTCGATATTCATGGGCAAAACGAACACCAAGAACTGATGCAGCCTGAAAAACATCTCGGTATGTTGGATGAATACGCAACTAAGCAAATCAGCGCATTACTGAGCGCATATCAAGCCAAATATCAGGCCTACCAAAAAGTATTAGCAGCGGTAAAAAAGAAGCAAGCTAACGAACAAGAATGGGCGCAACGGTTAGATATGCTGAAATTCCAAGTTGAAGAGTTGGAAAATGCAGAACTGGTAGCTGGTGAAGAAGCTGAATTGATGGCGGAACGGGATCGTTTGAATAACTTTCAAAAAATCGTTGAGGCGCTTGAAGCAACCAATGCGAATTTGAATGGGGATGAAGATCAAGGCGCTTTGGACAGTGTTGGTGAAGCAATGAATGTGATGCAATCAATTGAGAACATTGACGACCAATACCGTGAAATAAGTGAAGCGATTGCTAGTGCATTTTATGCTTTACAAGAAGCTGCTAATGACGCTGTGCGCCAAAGTGATTTACTTGAATACGATGAAGGCCGACTAAACGAAATCGAAACGCGGCTTGAACAACTCCACCAATTAGAACGCAAGTATGGTGATTCAGTAGAAGTTATGATGACCTATCTAGATAAAATTAAGCAAGAATATCTGGAAATGCAGACTGCTAATGCCGATGGCTCGGAGTTGGAACAACAATTAGCAACATTGACGGCTGATTTACAGCAAGCGGGTCAGAAACTTTCACAAGTAAGACAAACACAAGGTGAAAAGCTAGCCGGTGCAATTCATGAACAACTTAAAGATTTGTACATGGATAAAGCAGTCTTCTCCGTTTATTTTAAGCCAACAACTAATTTCTTTCCTACAGGAATAGATGACGTTGAATTTTATATTCAAACTAATCCTGGTGAAGATGCCAAACCACTAGCCAAGATTGCTTCTGGTGGTGAGTTATCACGAATGATGCTGGCAATGAAAACTATTTTTGCCCAATCACAAGGGATTACCGCCATCATTTTTGATGAAGTGGATACAGGGGTGTCAGGTCGCGTTGCACAAGCAATTGCGGAAAAGATTGCCGATATAGCTAGCTACTCGCAAGTTCTAACTATTACACATTTACCACAAGTTGCGGCAATGGCTGATCAACACTTCTTTATTGAAAAGAAAATCATCGGAAAACGTACTGAAACATCACTGACCGTACTTGAAGATGATCAACGAGCACAAGAAATTGCGCGGATGTTGAGTGGGACTGAAGTGACAGAATTAGCACTGGCTAATGCGGAAGAACTATTAAAATTAGCACGCGCGCGAAAGGAATCTCACCATGCATAAATTAGTAGCAATGTTCAAATTGGAACCAATGGTTAAGTTAAATGACCTCTGGCGCGTGGCATACCGTAATGGTTACGATAAGCCACGGATTTTAAAACGGATGTCAATGTATGAAATGCTATGGTTTGTGGTTTGGGCGACATTTACCTTTTTAACAATTAAGGGTGATTTAGCGTATTTTGGAATGGCCATGTTGATTGCATGGCTTTGGTGGTTCTACTATGGACCAATCGTTTCGATTATTGATACTGATTCTGGCAGAATTCGGCGGCTATCACGCAAGGACTACCGTCAGTATCGCTTGCAGTTCCGAGGCAAGGTTGCGTTTCCAACTTATGAAGAAGTTGGTATTAGTCCAGAAGAAAAAATCCCCAACCGTAAAAACTAGCGATTATCAACGTTTTCGTCGTTATGTCTAAGACCGTTTGCCGGTGGTCATGCAGGTATAGCCACGGGAGGCGCGTGCGTGCTACATTAACTAGTGCGAATCGCAAAAGGTACAATTATGGGAATAGATGTGGTATACTAATTCCTGTTAGCAAAAGAGTTTAAGATTTCTTTTGATAGAAAGCTTGACTTTGGCGCCTAAATATTATATGATATTTTCTGTTGAGAAAACAAAGCAGGAGCACCCGCTTCTCGCCTCAGTGATAAATACGTCGCTAGGCTAGATATTCTTAAAACCATGATGAATGATTTTATGAGCGGGTTTACGTATAGCAATGTACGTGAACCCTCTTTTGTTTTCAAGCAAATAAACTTTTGGAGGACAAAGCCATAGCACAAGCTCGACCACAACAAGATTTGGTAAATGACAAGATTCGCGCACGTGAAGTTCGGTTGATCACAGATGATGGTGACAAGGGTGTTTTACCTACGTCAGAAGCATTACAAATGGCAATCAATCAAGATATGGACTTAGTATTGGTACAAGCCACTGCTAAGCCACCTGTTGCGAAGATCATGGACTACGGTAAGTTCAAGTTCGACGCACAAAAACGTCAACGTGAAGCTCGCAAGAATCAAAAAATTGTGACTGTCAAAGAAGTACGTCTTTCACCAGTGATTGATGAAAATGACTTCAACACCCGTTTGAAGGCAGCGATTAAGTTCTTGGGTCAAGGTAACAAAGTTAAAGCGTCAATTCGCTTTAAGGGACGTGCCATCACCCACAAAGAAATTGGTCGTGCGGTCTTAGATCGGTTGGCTGAAGCCACTAAAGATATCGCCAAGGTTGAACAACGCGCTAAGATGGACGGTCGTAGCATGTTCTTGGTTCTTGCGCCAAAAGAAAACAACAAGTAGAGTTGCGTCTACAAGTTAAAAAAGAAAGCTATTAAATTATTCGGAGGAATTCTATTATGCCTAAGCAAAAGACACACCGCGCTTCAGCAAAGCGTTTCAAGAAGACTGCCAACGGTGGCTTGAAGTCAGCTAATGCCTTCACTTCACACCGTTTCCACGGTAAGACTAAGAAGCAACGTCGTCAACTTCGTGGTACTTCAATGATGAACCACACTACTTTGAAGACATACAACAAGTTGCTCTCAAACATCTAATTTACTTTAGATAAAAAGTAGCTTTATAACGAAACGTAAAAAACATAGATATTCTAGGAGGAACTTCCCATGCGTGTTAAGGGTGGAACAGTGACGCGTGCTCGTCGCAAAAAAATGATCAAGTTGGCCAAGGGTTACCGTGGACAACGTCACATCAACTTTAAGGTTGCTAAGCAATCAGTAATGCAATCATACTACTATGCATTCCGCGATCGTAAGAAGACTAAGTCTAACTTCCGTAAGCTTTGGATTGCTCGTATCAACGCTGCTGCTCGTATGAACGGTTTGTCATACAGCAAGTTGATGCACGGTTTGACTCTTGCAGGTTCAACTTTGAACCGTAAGATGCTTGCTGACCTTGCAGTAACTGATGAAGCTTCATTTACCAAATTAGCTGACATGGCTAAGAAGGCACTTGAAACTAAGTAATTAGTATATGACTGAGAGTTGTGGTTAATGTTTTCATTAACCGCAGCTCTTTTCTTTTGCCATTAAACGATAGACCACAGTGGCATGGAAAAAACACTGACAATAGAACCCCAGTAATTCGATGATTGAAAAGTACGGAAACGACAAGCCACGCTAGAATAAATAGAACCAATACTTTCGCAACCGAGGGTGCCCACTTCATGCTAAAATAGTAGTTGAGTTGGACTTAATTAACCAAAAACTGGAATGGGGTATTTATTATGAGTAAAGAAACTGTTTTTGAAAACCTGAAAAATTTTGTGACCCGTGATTCACGTGTACGCGCGATTGGTACTACTACAACCGCTGCGGTTGATTTAGATGTAACTTTGTTTGTCACACAAATGAGTTTATTTAAAAATACAGACTGGTTGAACTTTCTCGGTGATTATAAATTTACTGAAACAAAGTTGAGTCAAGAAGACACTGAACCTGCTCATTTAAAAATGTTATTTGACGATGGTACTGAGGTTGTGCTCCACATTGCCCCAACTTTTGAAAAACGATTCTTTGTTAAAAATGCTCATAATCAAATATTAGCTGATAAGGATGCTGCGAAGTAATGTCACGTGATGATATTTGGCAGCAATTACAAGCTATCGTGACCGCTGACCCGCACATTCGAGCACTGGGACTTGAGGGTTCACTCAGCAACCCAATAAGCGTGGCTGATGAACGTAGTGATATTGATGCAACGGTATTTGTAGATGTGATGGCTCGCTTTAGTCCGGAGTGGTTTGATCAATTTGGCCCGGTTATTATTGTGCAGTCCTTCATGGATACTAGTCTTTTTCATGAGAGTGGTACAGCGTGGCAAGTGGAATTAATGCGTTTGCAAAACGGGGTACGCTTGGATTTAAAAATTGCACCAGTAGCGGACATTACTGAGTACTTGGCTAGCGATAGTCTAAATCAATTAGTATTGAATAAAGATGGTGAACTTGGCCGTCCTAGTTCTGAACGTGACTTTATCACAAATGAGCCCTCTGAGACTGAATTTAACGAAACGCTCAATGAATTTTATTGGCAAGCTGGTAATATCAGTAAGGGACTCAAACGGAAACAATTGATTTATGCCAATGAAATGTTCAATCAGCATTTACGCCCTGAAATGTTACGTGTTTTAGCTTGGCAGATTAGTCGCCAGTCGGATTGGGAAATCAATCTAGGATTTGAATATAAATATTTAGGCGCCTATATTGCGCTTAGCGACCTGCAAATGCTGAACGCGACTTATGTCCAAGATTCCATATCACACACTCATCACAGCCTGTATGTGGCATTAAAACTCATGGGACGCTTGGCGCGGACCTTTGCGGGACAGCAAAACTGGCAATTACCGGTATTTGTTGCTCGGGTCGAACAAGAACTCGGGGTGGCTGCTAGTGAAACCGATGAAAATAAACTATAATAGGTAAGATAACGTAATTAGAACAAAAGGACAGAAATTAATGCTAAATAAATTTGCCCCAACTTGGATGGTGGACGTTGCTTATAAGGTCACACCGGAACAGTTGAA
The DNA here is from genome assembly GCF_004358325.1 of Periweissella cryptocerci. NCBI lineage: Bacteria > Bacillati > Bacillota > Bacilli > Lactobacillales > Lactobacillaceae > Periweissella > Periweissella cryptocerci. The sequence goes on from NZ_CP037940.1 coordinate 2,281,657, forward strand.
AGCACACGGAATAAAAGCGGTGCTTTCAGACTTAGATAATACTTTGATTGCTTGGAATAACCCAGAGGGTACACCTGAGTTGCGCGCCTGGATGGACGCACTTGCGCAGGCTGAAATTCCATTGGTGGTAGTTTCAAACAACTCCCACGATCGAATTAGCCGGGCGGTAGCCCCACTAGGATTACAATTTGTTTCACGGGCATTTAAGCCATTAACACGTGGAATTAATCAAGCCGTCAAAGATCTCGGGTTAACAAAGGACGAAGTAGTCATGGTTGGTGATCAACTAATGACTGATATTTGGGCTTCTAACAATGCCGGCGTTCGCAGTATCTTAGTGAAGCCTTTGTTGGAAACTGATCAATGGAACACACGAATTAACCGTTTTATTGAAAAACCTGTTAAGAAGGGGATGCTTAAAGGCAACCCAGAATTGAAGTGGATGGATAATATTAATGACTGATGAAGAAATTCAAACTGCACTCGCTGAAGGCATTCACTGTATCGGCTGTGGTGCACTGATTCAAACAACTGAAAAAGGCGCTCTTGGTTTCACGCCAATGAGTGCATTGAAAAAAGGCTTAGAAGCTGAAGAAGTATATTGCCAACGTTGTTTCCGTTTGCGTCACTATAACGAAATCCAACCAGTTTCATTGACGGATGACGATTTCCGTCGTTTGCTTGGTCAAATCGCCGACACAGACTCATTGATTGTCTACGTCGTTGATATTTTTGACTTTACCGGTTCATTGATTCCTGGTTTACACCGTTTCGTCGGTAGCAATCCAGTGCTTTTGGTTGGTAACAAAGCCGACATTATGCCAAGTTCATTGAAGCGTACGAAATTGACGGATTGGATGCGTCAACAAGCGAATATCAATGGGATCCGTCCGGTTGATGTGACGCTAGTTTCTGCAAATAAAGCCCATGGTATCGATACGTTACTTGCCAAGATTGATAAGTACCGTAAGGGTCGTGACGTTTACGTGGTTGGGGTTACTAATGTTGGTAAATCAACATTGATTAACGAAATCATTAAGTCAAAAACTGGTATTCGTGACTTGATTACAACGTCACGTTTCCCTGGAACGACTTTGGACAAGATTGAAATTCCTTTCGATGATAATTCAAACATGATTGACACCCCAGGAATTATTCACCAAGATCAAATGGCGCATTATTTAAGTGCCAAGGAATTGAAATTTGTTTCACCACAAAAGGAAGTTAAACCAGCTATTTATCAATTAAATGAAGGCCAAACTTTATTCCTAGCTGGCTTGGCACGTTTTGATTTTGTGCAAGGTGAACGCAATTCATTTATTGGTTATTTTGAAAATAACTTAATGATTCACCGGACGAAGTTGGAAAATGCCGATGCGTTTTATGCTAAGCATGTCGGTGAATTATTAGCCCCACCAACTAGTGATGAAGTGACCGAATTCCCTGAACTACAACGTCATGAATTCCGGACAACTGTTAAGTCTGACATTATCTTTAATGGCCTCGGTTGGGTGACAGTTCCAGCTAACGTAACAGTTGCTGGTTGGGCACCTAAGGGCGTTTCTGTGATGGTTCGTGCCGCAATGGTTTAATCATTGCGTTTTAAAATTGAAAGAGAGTATTAATAAAATATGTCTGATTTACGTGGAAAACAAAAACACTATTTACGTGCCCAAGCGCACAACATGACTCCAATTTTCTCAGTTGGTAAGAATGGTTTATCAAAAATTTGGTTGGATCAATTAACGGATGCAATTGAAAAACGCGAACTTTTTAAGATTTCAATTCAACAAACGGCTGATGTCGATGTTGATGATGTGAAGAAGTATGTGGAAAATAATTCACGGATTGAAATTGTACAAACAATTGGTCGGACGCTCGTCTTGTACAAGCGTTCTGACAATCCAGAAAATCGTGAATTTTCAACCGAAGTAGAAGCAATCTAGTTTAGATTGCGATGTTTGTACCTCCGAACTGTGATTCAGAAAGATTAATATAATCGGACGGCAAATTAGGAGAGCAGATTGCATGAAATGGGGTGAGCCTGTGTTAACGACTGTCTTAGATAAAAAATCAGCGACGCAAGTATTAACTGAAATGACCATTAACCAGCCAAAGAAGCGTGTTGGAATTATGGGTGGAACTTTTAATCCGATTCACAATGGGCATTTAATTATGGCTGATCAAGTGGGTACTCAGTTAGGCTTAGACAAAGTATTATTTATGCCTAATGCTACGCCGCCACATGTTGATCTAAAAAAAGCAATTGATGGTCGTACGCGGGCGCGGTTAATTCGCCGGGCAATCACGGGTAATCCGCTGTTTGACTTAGAGACTTTAGAGTTACAACGGGGCGGAAAAAGCTATTCATACAACACGCTGTTAGCATTGACGCAACTACACCCGGATGTGGAATATTATTTTATCATTGGGGCAGATGAGGTTGAATATTTGCCAACTTGGTATCGCATTGATGACTTATTGCAATTGACGACTTTTGTCGCGGTGAAGCGTAAGGGGCATGAACAATTATCACGGTACCCAGTAATTTGGGTGGACTCACCAATGATTGAAATTTCCTCAACAGACATTCGCCGGCGCATCAAATACGGTCAATCAATTCGTTACTTGGTACCAGAAGCTGTTGAAGATTACATTAAGGAGCATAAGTTATATCAAGATGACAAAAAAGATTGAGTATTCTAACCGCTATTTTGCGGGAAATCATGAAGCATTAGTTGCTAAATTACGTGGCGCTTTATCGGATTTTCGTTTTGAACATGTGCTCCGTGTAGAAGCTAAAGCCCTAGAATTTGCTGAACATTTAGGTGTTAAGGATTTTGAACAAGTTTCTGTGGCGGCGTTAGTGCACGACTATGCTAAGGAACGATCAGCTGAGGAGTTTCAACAGGTGATTGTCGCTAAACATCTTGATCCTGATTTATTAAATTGGGGGAATGCTATCTGGCATGGTGTTGTTGGCGCAGAAATGATTCACGATGAGTTACAGGTGACAGACGAAGACATTTTAAATGCTGTTCGCCGCCACACGACTGGGGATGTGTTTATGACAACTTTAGACAAAATTATTTACATGGCTGACTACATTGAAGACGGACGGGATTTCCCGGGTGTTGATGAAGTACGGGAAGTTACTTTTAATAATATTGACGAAGGTGTTGCATGGCAGACCGGTCATACGTTAAACTACTTAATGGCGAAACAAGCGTTGATTTACCCAAAAACTATTTTGACGTACAATGCTTGGGTCGCACAAAAATAAATTTAGAGAAAATAATTGTGATATTGCGCTGACTGAAAGTTAATCAATTTTGCGATTAGAGGAAGATACACCATGGATTCAAAACAAATGTTAGAAATCGCCGTTAAAGCTGCCGACGACAAGCGCGCTGAAAATATCGTAGCCCTTGATGTTCAATCAGTTTCACTTTTATCAGATTACTTTGTAATTATGAACGCACCATCAAAGCGTCAAGTGAAGGCGATTGTTGACGAAATTGAAGACAAGATGAATGAAAACGGCGTGTTCGTTAAGCAAATCGAAGGTAAAGCCGAAGGTACTTGGGTATTGATGGACTTTACTGACATTATTATTCACGTCTTTGACGAAGAAACACGTGATCACTACAACTTGGAAAAGCTTTGGGGCGATGCACCTTATGCAGACGTTTCAGCTTACATCACTGAGGGCTAGTAATCATGGCTAACTACCAAACTTTCGCCAAGTTATACGATGACTTGTTCGATAGTGAAATGTACTTGCAATGGCGTGATTACGTATTAGCGCAAGTGCCTAACAAGGATGGTGAGTTGCTGGAATTAGCTGGTGGTGCTGGTCGTTTGGCCGTATTACTTGCTAAGGAAGGTTACCATGTGTCAGTTTTTGACCTGTCACCAGAAATGTTGGCGTTGGCAATGAAGCACGCGCAAGAAGCTAATGTTGAGTTGCCTTTGATTGAAGGGGACATGACAGAATGGTCAGACCTACCTAATAAGTATGCGACGATTACTTCGTTTGCAGATTCATTTAATTACTTGCCAAATGAAGCTGCAATGCAAGCGACATTCCAACAAGTTTATGATCATTTGGAAACGGACGGTCAATTCTTGTTTGATGTCATTTCACCATATCAGACGGATGAAGTGTATCCAGGTTATATGTATAACTGGCATGATGATGAAACGGCCTTTATGTGGTCATCATTTGAAGATGATCAGCCACACTCAGTTGAACACGAATTAACATTCTTCGTCTACCAAGAGGATATTGACGGCTACCGTCAAATCCAAGAATTCCACCACGAACGCACGTATGAGTTGCCTGTTTACCAACAATTGTTGGCCAACGTTGGTTTCAAGAATGTGCAAGTAACGGCAGAATTTGGTACCGAAGCAGTTAATGAAACAACGACGCGTTGGTTCTTTAGTGCTACTAAGTAAAAACTTTGAAAAGGCTCAAGTCATTTGTGGCTTGAGCCTTTTGTACATATTTAACAAAAAGTGAGATGGAGAACTAGGGAATGGCAGAGTTATCATTTGTGGCGTTGGACTTTGAGTTTGGCATGAATTTACCAACGCGGACTTCAATTATTGAAGTTGGTCTACAAAAAGTTGAAATGGGCGAGTTCACCGCTAATCGACAATGGTTGGTTAATCCAGAGTCCGATATTGATGCCTACGCCTCTGATAATATCCATGGTATCTATCCGAGTGACGTGGCATTTGCGCCAACATTTGCGGAAATCTGGCCCCAAATCGTTAAGTTTATCGGTGACTTACCAATTGTGGTCCATGATGTGGCGAATGAACGCCATGCCATTATCACGAACGCTAAATTTTATGATTTACAACTCAAACCGCTGCGCTTCATTGATACGTTCAAGCTAGCCCCGAATATGTGGCCAGGAGCAACCCGGTACGGTTTGAACGCGTTAGCTGAGCGATTGCACCTTTCAACCGATGGCGAGCACTCAGCGCTTGTCGATGCGCAATTAAGCGCTAAAGTTTTATTGGCAATTGCTGATGAACTTAATCTAGATAATTTGGTAGCGTTATTAGAACGCTTAGGTTTTGATGATTTTGGAATTATTGATGTCAATGGTGGTAAGCCATTGAAGCAACCAGTAACGCAATTGAGCCCGCGTGAGTTAGAGGAATGGCTAGTGCCTAACAGCCAAGCCCCTGAAAATTTATTTAAAAATCAGACGGTTTTGGTTAGTGGGCAATTTCAGAAAATTAATAAGCATGATTTACAACAAGCAATTGCTCAACGGGGTGGGCTGGTACAGAAGCGTCCCAAGGCTGTGGCTAACAAAACCGATGTAGTTATTTTCAGTGATGAGGCGAAAGCCAAGCAAAGTAAAAAGTTTGTCGACGCAGTTTATGCCAAACATCATGGACGTAGTGATTTGTATTTGATGAGTGAAAGCGAACTGAACAAGTTTCTGGGGTTATAGTCTGAGATTTTAGCTTTTCATTTGGCTCCGAATAGGGTAAACTTAAATAGTTGAATTGCCGACATGGCGGAATTGGCAGACGCGCTGCGTTCAGGTCGCAGTGGGGGCAACCCCGTGCAGGTTCGAATCCTGTTGTCGGCACTATTGAATTTCGATTCATTTCATACTAATGCTTCAAATGCTGTTATATCAGTATTTGAAGCATTTTTTATTTCAAAAATGTTCATATCATTTCACATAGAAGGTCAAAAACAAGCTTTTAACAAGTCTAGCAGATTTATCGGAAGAATCGAACCAAAATTATTTCATTTAATTCAATAAAAAAAGTAAGCGCTTCCATTTAATGGTGCTATAATCAACCTATACATGAAATGGGGGCACCAATTATGAAGGTAAATATTTTTGATTCAGAACGGACGGCAACGTATGTCGACATCAAAGACAACAGCCACAAGCAATTAACGTTAATGAATTTTACGATTGATGGGGTGACATATCCACAGCTCAATGGGAATAGGGTTGGGAATGAAGTCGCAAAGGGCTATTCGCTTGTTTTTCGGACCCAACCACATGGTGAGGTCAGTATCAATGGCAGCTCAGTTACCTTGAAAGATGAAAAAGGGATTGAGTTTGATGCATTTACGACGGCCGATTTAGTATCAGTTGAGATTGGTATTTTTAAAACGTTAGGGCATTCGGGATTTGGTGGTCCACAAAATAAGTATTGGACATTTGTGTATTTTGAGTTGGCTGATAAAGAATATTATTTTGTTAACTTGGCAACCGATCTTAGCCTTAAACTGCTGAATAGTGATCTTTTTAACGGAATTAAAGTAGTTGATTCTTTAAATTTAAAAGCAATTGAGGGTTCTTTGAATGAACTCGAATTGACGAAAATCTTTAATGCGCAGTATGAACAGATGATTGTTGGCACTGAATATCCAAAATTCATGAAGATGTTAGGAACCGCAATGTAGGTATTAGAACAATAATGCATAGATAACCTTACTATCGCGGCTCTGTGTCAAATTCTGTTGGTAGGACTATTTTGGAACTAGAATCTTAATGGATTCTGGTTCCTTTTTTGTTTATTTTGCGAGGATGGAACGGAGTGACATATGAGCCAAATAAATGGAGATTGGGACATCTTAAAAAATCTGACGGATTCGCCAGAGTAAGTGAGCCATATTTTTGTAACCACACGAGTTACGTTTAAGCTGTTTGATTTTGTGGTTCATACCTTCAACGCGTCCATTTGAATAGTTCGAGGTGATGCTGTTTTGAATTCCCTTATAATTCTTGGCGAAAGTCGAAATTGCGCTGTCCATATCGTTTCCCATAATCGTGTAATGAGTGATGATGTCTTCGAAACCTGATAAATCTTTGTTATGCATTGCTTTCATAATTTCCTGATATGCAGTCCAAACCTGACCAAATTCAGGATATTTCGTCGAAAGACGAATGCCAATCGCTTGTTCTTGTGTTAGATATTCATTAATTCCACGCATGTAATAAGGTTTCGTTTTTTCGAGATCCTCATACATCATGTGGAAGATTTTCCATTGACTCTTCATGATTTTATAGGCTCGATTATTTTGTTTATCATCAATGCGTTTTTGAATGTTCTTACGAACACTATCCAAGGCGTTACCGATACGCTGAGCGATATGGAAGCCGTCGATAATGATTTCTGCGTTCGGAAATAAGAACTTAATGAAACTGGCGTATTGAGCGTTCATATCCATGACAACGTGCTTAACACGCTTCCGATTAGCTAGTGAAAATCCAAGAAAATATTGTTTGATTGTTTTGGTTAGTCGATTGGGCAGTACTTCAAATTGCTTGATTGAAGTGGCATCACACCAAATAAAGCTAAACTGATCATTGGCTGAGCGGAACTCATCCATGGAAATAGCTTCGGGTAATTGTTGTTTAAAATTGTATTGATACTTGTATTGTCCGCCTTCGTATATTGCGTCATATTCGATTCGTTGTACAGAATTAGGTGAGATATGAAGGTGCTTAGCTACAGTTTTTTCTGTCATCATATCTTCGTTTAGATTCTGTTTTACGATTACTTTCGTGTTTCGTGAAATTTGGCAGTTCTTTTCGAAGTCGGATGACGCTGCTGTAAATGTATTACCACAATTCTTACAGTGAAAACGTTGTTTACGCAGCGCTAAGCGCACATCCCACAAGCTCGTGCCAGTGAGTCGCATCTCGGTTGAAGTCCACCCCCAGTGCTCGACGCAATCACGAAAACCACAGTCACTGCATCGGCTAACGGAATAGGTTAAATTAGCGGTATAAATTAAGCATTTATGTCGCTTGTCTCCGCGACCACGATAATCAAAATAGTTCCATTCTCCTGCTTCATTGTCGGTAAAATGGATGTTTTTATCTTTTAAATTTAACTCACGTAAGATACAATTGTCTTGGGACATAATAAATAACCTCGCATACTTTTTGATTTTTGTCGGTTGGAACGTGGTGATGGACATTTAATATGTCCTTTTTGTTTTGTACATAATTATCTATTCTAGGCTCATCTGTCGCTTTGCTCCACCCTCGCGAAGAACATAAAAAACTGCTGACGGATTTCTCCACCAACAGTAAAAAGTATAGAGCCACTATCGCGGGATGGTGAGGTTTTTGTTTGGTCAAAATAATTGGATTTTGATTTGGAAAAATCAGAATCAAGGACGTACACTGCAAACCATATTTACTAAAACATAATATCAAGTGATATAGCATAAACAACTATCAATGATGTAACCGTTTACATTATTTTGCGGAAATTCAACGTAACTTCACAATTATCTGCTAAGCTAAACGTATTAAGCACAGTTTAAGTCAGTGAAAAGGTGGGGTAATGCATGGCAGAAAAAGTAGTCTTTTTAGATATTGATGGTACATTGGTTGATTATGATGGGACGCTACCGGCGTCAGCACATGAAGCTGTTCAAACAGCGCGGGCGAATGGGCATAAAGTGTTTATGGTCACTGGCCGTTCCGGCGCCGAAATCTATCCATATTTGTGGGAAATTGGTTTTGATGGTTATATCGGTGGTAATGGGGTGTACATTGAAGCCAACAAACAAGTGATTAAGCACCAAGTGATTTCAGTTCCTGATACTGAACAAGCGATTGCCTGGTTAGATCAGCACGATATTGGTTATTATTTAGAAGCAAATAGTGGCTTGTATGCGAGTGATAACTTTATTCATAAAGTAGGTGAATTACTGTATGACGGGGATACACCAGCGAATCAAGCTAAATTCAAAAAAATCATGCCGGATTTGATTTATGGTGCCGATATGCATCGTGATGATTTAAATAAAATTAGTTTCATTTTGAATACGCAAGCGGATTATGCGGCAGCCAAAAATGCTTTTCCTCAATTTGATGTTGGTCATTGGAGTGCGCTAGGTGAATACAAGGAATTTGGAGATTTTGGCCAAAAAGGTGTGGATAAAGCTAATGCCATTGCTGAAATGATGACGGACTTGAACTTAACGGCCGATGAATCATTTGCGTTTGGGGATGCTGAAACTGATTTACCAATGATGGCATTGTGCACATATGGTGTGGCGATGGGGAATTCCAAGCAACACATTAAGGATGAAGCCGATTACGTGACGAGTGGTGTAATGGAAGATGGACTTGCTGAAGCTTTCGCCCACTTTGGGTTAATCTAAGTTATAATAATTAGGAATAAAACACACAGTGTCAGTTGATGCTGTGTTTTAGTTTGAAATCCAATAACAACTTATCGAGGAAGTGGTAAACATGTCAGTAGCTGTCCCTATTATTATTTTTGTACTCGCAATTATTGTATTTATCAGCGCGTGGAAACGTTATCCAATGGGAATTCTTTATATGCCAACCGACTTACGGTCATACGGTATCAAAGTCATTCCAACGGCAATTTTGACTATCATCTTAGTTTTCATGATTTTTATAAGTCGGTTTGAGCATACAAGCGTAACAGTTTCGTATACGATTGCGGGGATGGCATTTTTGATGTTTTCCGTTAATTTATACTTGATGCTTAGTGAACGGCAACGCCAACATGAAATCGAAGTCGCCAATGAATTATCAAATGAAGATGTCCAAAACGAAGTCATCCAATAATGGGTGGCTTTTTTGAGGTTTTCGATGATTGATGCCAAGAATAAAATCAGGCAATTGACGTGGCTTTTTAAGGCTCTAGTTTATTGATAAAATTGATTTTTAGGAGGTATATCCAACTGATCGAATGTTTAATATTTCATCCGACATGATAGATTATAATTTGGAAACTAGATTAATTACAATCACAATTCCGCTCGATTACATGCGAGATGGCGGGTTTAATACTGATGCTATGAACCCTTTCCTCAGGGTGTCACGACAAGGAAAGCAAGTTGACGATGTTTGGCTCAATTAAAAATTCCCGATGTTTTCATGCAAGGGTTTAAGTCAGCATACTAAGACTCAATTCCCAACAACGAGCACCACAGCCCAGTAGCGGCTGTGGTGTTTTTTGCTTTATTCTTTCTGACGTGGGATTCTGTATTTTTGTTCAAGAGTACTCACGTATCACGGAATATACCTTTGGCACTGGTTTGAGTACATCACAAAATAAGTTCGATTGCTCTTTAATTCCAGTAAGGTGGAAATCGGGATTATTAGCGTGCGACGAGAAATACCAAAACAAGCGGGGCTGAAATTAATTCGAAAAAATGCTAGAATACTACTATTACACTACAAAATGAAAAGGCGATGCGCATGGCAAAAACAGTAAAAGAAACCCCAATGATGCAACAATATAATGCAATCAAGGAAAAATATCCCGATGCGTTTTTGTTCTACCGGTTAGGTGATTTCTATGAATTATTTAATGATGACGCGATTAAAGGGGCTCAACTACTTGAACTGACCTTGACCACGCGCAATAAGAACGCTGACAATCCCATCCCCATGGCCGGTGTACCACACCATGCGGCGCAAAACTATATCGATATTTTAGTTGATCAAGGCTATAAAGTTGCGATTGTCGAACAGATGGAAGACCCGAAGCTCGCTGAAGGTATGGTTAAGCGTGACGTAGTTCAGTTAGTGACACCAGGAACTAAGATGGATACTGGTAGTGCCGATGCCAAAAAGAATAATTACATTACAGCATTGACCAGTGTCGGGGATGAATTTGGCTTAGCGTATGCTGACTTATCAACCGGTGAATTGAAGGCAACGGTTTTAGCTTCGACTGACAGCGTGATTAATGAGGTCATGAACTTACAGGCCAAAGAAATTGTGGTGGATAACTCAATCACTGATGATTTCATCGCAACCTTGAAGAAACTCGGCTTACTGATTTCTAGCCAAGCAGACATTGTGACTACCGCTGAGTTGAGCTACCTTAGTCAAGACTTAACGCGCGATTTGGAAAAACAAGCAGTGGGGCACTTAGTTACGTATTTGACGGTTACGCAAAAACGTTCACTGGATCACCTCCAAAAAGTCGTGTCATATGAACCAGCATTTTTCTTGAAAATGGATCATAATAGTCGGTACAATTTGGAATTAGCACAAAATATTCGAACCGGTAAAAAGCAAGGGACACTGTTGTGGTTACTGGATGAAACTAAGACTGCAATGGGTGGTCGGATGTTGAAGCAATGGTTAGACCGGCCATTGATTGACCGCACCCAAATTGAAGCACGTCAGGCTAAAGTTAGTCAATTATTGGACAATTATTTTGAACGCGCAAGTTTACAAGACGAGTTAGTTAAAGTATACGATTTAGAACGACTGGCTGGGCGGGTCGCATTTGGTTCCGTGAACGGGCGCGATATGGTGCAACTAAAGAGTAGTTTATTACAAGTTCCTAAGTTGCAAGCCGTGTTAGCCAATCTGGATAACCAAGTGTTCAATGCGTTGACGGAAAAGCTTGATCCAGTTGCCGATGTTGCTGAGTTAATTGAGGCGGCGATAACCGATGAACCACCACTGTCTGTTACCGATGGGGGTATCATCAAGGACAACTATTCAGAAAAACTGGATCAATACCGTGATGTCATGAAAAACGGTAAACAATGGCTAGCCGAATTGGAAACCAAAGAACGTGAAGCGACAGGCATTAATGGCTTAAAAATTGGTTACAATCGTGTCTTTGGTTACTATATTGAAGTTACTAAATCAAATATTGCCAAGCTTGATCCGAATCGTTATGAACGCAAACAAACGTTAACCAATGCGGAACGCTTCAGCACGCCTGAACTAAAGGAACGCGAAGCTTTAATTTTAGAAGCCCAAGAAAAATCAACGGTGCTAGAATACGAAATCTTTGCACAAGTTCGTGATGTGGTTAAAGCCGCCATCACACGGTTACAAGCCCTTGCGAAAGCAATTGCCGAACTCGATGTCCTGCAAAGTTTTGCGGTCGTAGCTGAAACGTATCATTTTGTGAAACCATTGTTCACGAAGGGGCATGATTTGGATATTACCCAAGGCCGGCACCCCGTAGTTGAAAAAGTTCTGGGCCGCCAAAGTTATGTACCAAATGACGTCGTAATGCCAACGGATGAAACCATTATGTTAATCACCGGACCTAATATGTCAGGTAAATCGACATACATGCGCCAGTTAGCATTAATTGTAATTTTGGCGCAAATGGGTTCATTTGTGCCTGCTGAAGCGGCCACCATGCCGATTTTTGATCAAATTTTCACGCGTATTGGTGCGGCTGATGATTTGATCTCGGGGAACTCAACATTCATGGTGGAAATGGCTGAGGCCAACAATGCCTTGAAAAACGCCACCGATAAATCATTGATTCTTTTTGATGAATTAGGTCGTGGAACGGCAACTTACGACGGGATGGCACTTGCCCAAGCGATTATTGAGTTTGTGCATAATAACGTACACGCCAAAACCTTGTTTAGCACGCACTACCACGAATTGACGGTTTTAGCTGATGAATTACCTCAATTACAAAATGCCCACGTGGGTGCAATTGAACAGAATGGGAACCTTGTCTTCCTTCACAAGATGGAAGCTGGTCCAGCCGATCAAAGTTACGGGATTAATGTGGCTAAATTAGCTGGCATGCCTAATGTGCTGTTGCAACGGGCATCAACAATTTTAGAGCATCTCGAAGATAGTGCTAATGAGTTGCCAATGAGTTCTGCCACAGTTGAAGTTGAATCAGTGGCAGTTGAACCGGTAGTTGCGGTCGTAAACACACCGGAACCCCAACCAGTCCATGATGAGCAGCTTGCATTATTTAGCGATGAAGTAGTTGATCCTAAAAATGCGGCTGTTATCAATGAACTTAAGGGTGTTAATCTTGCAATGATGACACCACTTGAAGCGATGAATAAACTGTTTGAATTACAACAAAAATTATAATTTTAGACACGATTAGTCCCAGATACTGATTTATTTTGCGCCGCTAGTTTCAGGGTACTTTCAAGTTAGTGGCGTAACTGTTAGCACACGAGATGACTAATCAAGCCTAAATTAATTACTGAAAAAATGGCAAGTTGAAATTAGATTACCGACAAAGGAGCGTTTATGGCTAAAATTCATGAATTATCAACGATCCTTGCCGACCAAATTGCGGCAGGTGAAGTTGTTGAACGGCCAGCTTCGGTCGTTAAAGAGTTACTGGAAAATGCGTTGGATGCCCATGCCACCCAAATTGATATCTTATTGGAAGAAGCAGGCGTCAAGTCAATTCAGATTGTTGATAATGGCGATGGGATTGACTCTGAAGATGTGCCAGTTGCATTTCGCCGGCACGCAACTTCTAAGATTCACGACCGCCAAGATTTATTTAAGATTAGAACTCTCGGTTTTCGCGGGGAAGCCCTACCTAGTATTGCCTCAGTTGCAGATGTTCGGTTAGTGACTTCTACGGGCGCTGGTGCCGGTGATGAATTACACATTAGCGGCGGTGAAATTAAGGAACAAAAATCAGCGGCAGCACGCAAAGGAACGGACATTACCGTCAGTGATTTGTTCTTTAATACACCGGCGCGCTTGAAGTATTTACGGTCGCAAGCAACGGAACTCTCCAAGATTGTCGACATTGTCAATCGATTGGCAATGAGCTATCCGGATGTAACTTTCCACTTGTCACACAATGGCAAGGACTTATTGCGCACGGCTGGAAATGGTGACTTAAAGCAAGTTTTCGCAGATGTGTATGGTATACAAAATGCCCGCAAAATGCTGGCAATTAATGGTAGCGATAATGATTTTACGATTGATGGTTATGTGTCATTACCAGAATTAACACGCGCATCTCGTGAATACATTTCGGTCTTGATTAATGGTCGTTACATCAAAAATTTTGCCATTACTAAAGCGCTAATTAAAGGGTATGGCTCAAAGCTGATGGTTGGCCGGTTCCCAATGGCGGTCATCAATATTAAAATGGATCCGCTCTTGGTCGACGTAAATGTCCACCCCACCAAGCAAGAGGTCCGGTTGAGCAAAGAAGCTGAACTGGCGGAATTATTGACACGTTTGGTGAGCGAAAAACTTGGTTCGATTAATTTGATGCCAGATGGTTACCAGAATTTAATGGAACACGCGAAGGCTGAAGAAACACCGCAGCTTAATACGAGTGATGCCCAAGCAACCGTCTCAGAAAATTTGCCAGTCGATTTCTTGACGCAATTGAATCAAGCATCAGCGAAGTACACATTAGGAACTCGTGATGGTGCTCACCTGCAAAAAGATAAGCCCACAAGTTTGCCAGATGCCTTACCAAGTGATGCAACGGTGCAACCAATTGTGGTAAAAACGCGTGCCGAGTTAGCTTCAGCGCGGGTAAAATCATTTGCAACACGCTATGCAGATGAAAAAATCACAGCATTCGGAGCCAAAAGTGCACCAATTGCTCAAGCACAAACGGAAATCGATTTACATGTGATGCCTGAAAATTTGAGTACAATGGCGGAAAATGAGCAAACGAATGGTGGTGAGCGCTTCCCTGATTTACAATATATCGGGCAAATGTTTGGGACGTTTTTGTTTGCGCAGGGACCAGCCGGATTGTATCTGATTGATCAGCACGCAGCGCAAGAGCGAGTTAAGTATGAATATTATCGTGAAGAAATCGGTAAAGTCGCAACTGACCAACAACGCTTGTTAGTACCACTGGTATTGGATTACCCAATGGTGGACGCGATTAAGTTACGCGATCATGAACATGAGTTGGAGGCGGTCGGTTTGTACTTGGAACCATTTGGGGATAATACATTTGTCGTGAAGCAACACCCCACATGGTTTGTGGAAGGACAAGAAGAAGCCACTATCCGTGAAATGGTTGATTGGCTTTTACGCGATGGCAGTTTAACCGTTGCGCAATTCCGTGAAAGAACGGCCATTATGATGAGTTGTAAAAGGTCAATTAAAGCGAACTGGCACCTTGATGATTTACAGGCCAAAGCATTAATTACCCAACTAGCCACAACCCAAAATCCGTTTAATTGCCCACATGGTCGCCCAGTCGTAGTCACATTCTCACTGACTGATATGGAAAAAATGTTTAAGCGCATTCAAGATTCCCACGAATCATGGGTTGAATATGATAACCACCCTTATTAGTTTAGGAAAACTGGCTAACGGAGTGGAAGTTCGATGTAACGTTGACCTTGCCTTGTGGTGGTAATAAAACGCAGTTTCAGATTAACAAGGTCAATATTATTTTAGTGGCACAAACGTTCGTATGTTTGTGTTACTATGGTACATAGAAAATTTTTACGAGGAGCTTGCATATGTATGAGTATTTAAAAGGTTCAATTACCGATGTGATGCCTACCCACGTGGTAGTTGAAGTCGGTGGGATTGGCTATAAGTTATTTACAGCGAACCCATATCGTTACGCGCTAGACGCAGTGGTAACGATTTATGTTGAGCAAATTGTGCGTGAAAATGAAATCTCACTGTATGGTTTTTTCGATGCAACTGAGAAAATGCTCTTTAATAAGTTACTTAATGTTTCTGGGATTGGACCTAAGTCAGGCTTAGCAATCTTGGCTAATGCTGATCATGGCTCTTTAATTGCAGCAGTTGAAAGTGAGAACGTTGATTACTTGGTTAAATTCCCAGGAATTGGTAAGAAGACGGCGCAACAAATTGTCCTCGATTTGAAGGGGAAACTTGAAGATATTCCTGGCGTTAAACCAGACCTGTTCAACGAAGCAATGGAATTACCAAATGATACACAAGCATTAAATGATGCCTTAGCAGCGCTGGAAGCATTGGGTTATGGTAAACCAGATATCAAACGCGTCCAAAAACAATTAGCGAAGTTACCACAAACTGATACGCAAAGCTATTTGAGTGAAGGCTTAAAGCTATTAGTGGGTTAGGTACTGGCGTAACTACGTGCATATTCAGTAAGGTGTGCAATTTAGAATAAAGAAATAAAAAATACAGTGAACACGAGTAATTATTGCGTGATAACGGCGAATAAGCTGAACTGAGAAAGGGTGCGATTATGGATGAGTATGAAGATGAAAATATATTAACGGGAGCTGTCCAGGATTTGGGTGAAGTGTCACTTGAAAAATCATTGCGACCACAATATTTATCGCAATATATTGGGCAGCAAGCAGTTAAGGATGAATTGAGTGTATATATTCAGGCGGCTAAAGCGCGTTCTGAATCACTCGACCACGTCTTATTATATGGACCACCTGGGCTTGGGAAAACCACATTAGCGATGGTGATTGCTAATGAAATGCAAGTCGGCATTAAAACGACTTCTGGACCAGCCATTGAAAAGCCTGGTGATTTGATTGCATTATTGAATGAATTAGAAGCCGGTGATATTTTATTTATTGATGAAATCCACCGTCTGCCAACACAAGTTGAAGAAATGTTGTATTCGGCGATGGAAGATTTCTTTGTCGATATTGTGATTGGTCAAGGTCCAACTGCCCATCCAGTCCATTTTCCACTGCCACCGTTTACATTAATTGGGGCAACAACCCGCGCGGGGATGCTATCAGCGCCACTGCGTGATCGTTTTGGAATTGTTGCGCACATGGAATATTATACGGTGAGTGATCTCGAAGAAATCGTCAAGCGAACGGCGGGAATCTTCGATACAACAATTGTTGAATCTGGTGCTCATGAAATTGGTCGACGCTCACGGGGGACACCGCGGATTGCTAACCGATTATTCAAACGGATTCGGGACTTTGCTCAAGTGGCAGATAAAACGGCAATTGACCGTGAAATAGTTGACTATGCCTTAAAATTATTGCATGTGGATAGTGAAGGCTTGGATGCAACGGATGTCAAATTATTAACGACAATGATTGAGCAATATCATGGTGGACCAGTTGGAATTAGTGCTTTAGCAGCTAATATTGGTGAAGAAGCCGAAACCCTGGAATCAATGTATGAACCATATCTGATGCAGATTGGCTTCTTACAGCGGACACCACGTGGTCGAGTAGTAGCTGGGATTGCCTATCAGCACCTTGGCTTTGCTTGGTCTGAAGAAGAATAGTACTAACATGGAATAGAAAGAAGTATAAAAATGGGATACCAACTTGAAGATTTTGACTACGATTTGCCACATGAATTAATCGCCCAAACACCTTTGAAGCAACGTGATTCTTCGCGCTTGTTGGTGTTGGACCACGAAACTGGGGCATACGAAGATAAGCACTTTTATGATATTTTAGCTGAATTAAACCCTGGTGATGCCGTGGTAATGAATAATTCCCGCGTTTTACCTGCGCGTTTGCACGGTGAAAAACCAGAAACGCACGGTCACGTTGAAGTGTTGTTATTGAACAATACGGAAGGTGATACTTGGGAAACTTTAATTAAACCTGCCAAAAAATTCCCAGTGGGTCAAGAAATTAAATTTGGGAATGGTGAATTGACGGCGATTGTGACCGAAGAACTTGAACATGGTGGCCGGATGGTCGAATTTCATTACGACGGCATTTTCTTAGAAATTTTGGAAGCGTTGGGTGAAATGCCATTACCACCATACATCAAAGAAAAACTTGCGGATCAAGAACGTTACCAAACGGTTTATTCAAAGGTCAACGGTTCTGCTGCTGCCCCAACCGCTGGTTTGCACTGGACGCCAGAATTATTGGCTAAAGTTGAAGCTAAGGGTGTTAAGTTAGTTGAATTAACATTACACGTTGGTTTAGGGACATTCCGCCCAGTTGAAGAAGAAAACATCGAAGACCACAAGATGCACAGTGAATTTTACCAATTAAGCCAAGAAGCCGCTGATACTTTGAATGAAGTGCATGCGAACGGTGGCCGTGTCATTGCCACCGGAACAACATCAATTCGGACATTAGAAACAATCGGGACGAAGTTCAATGGTAAGTTACAAGCTGATTCAGGATGGACTGAAATCTTCATCAAGCCAGGCTACCAATGGACAACCGTTGATGCTTTCATCACTAATTTCCACTTACCAAAATCAACGTTGGTGATGTTAGTGGCTGCCTTTACTGGGCGTGAAAACATCTTGAACGCTTACCAACACGCCATTGATGAAAAATACCGTTTCTTTAGTTTTGGCGATGCAATGTTTGTTAAGTAATTTTAGTTAGTTTGGCGATTTAGCAATGTTGACATACAAAAAGGGAGTTTAGATTAAATGACAGAACCTGCGATTAAATATCGTTTGATCCACGAGGACAAACATACCGGCGCGCGGTTGGGTGAAATTATCACGCCTCACGGTACGTACCCAACACCAATGTTTATGCCGGTTGGTACACAAGCATCTGTGAAGAATATTTCTACCCGAGAACTCAAAGAAATGGGTGCCGAATTTATCTTAGGGAACACTTACCACTTGTGGTTACGACCAGGGGATGAATTAATTGCCGAAGCTGGTGGGCTACACAAATTCATGAATTGGGATCAACCAATCTTAACCGATTCTGGCGGTTTCCAAGTCTTCTCATTGGCCGGCAATCGGTCAATTAAAGAAGAAGGGGTTACTTTTAAGAACCACTTGAACGGTGACACGATGTTCCTTTCACCAGAAAAGGCGATGAGTATCGAAAATAATCTTGGTTCAGATGTTATGATGAGCCTAGATGAAGCTATTCCATACTTTGAGACTTATGATTATGTCAAAAATTCAGTTGAACGGACGTCCCGTTGGGCTGAACGTGGCCTCAATGCGCACCGTCGTCCTGAAGACCAAGGTCTATTTGGGATTGTCCAAGGAGCAGGATTCAAGAGCTTGCGTAAACAATCCGCTGCTGATTTAGTTTCAATGGACTTCCCCGGTTACGCGGTGGGCGGGTTGTCAGTTGGTGAATCAAAAGTTGAAATGAATCGTGTCCTTGATTTCACCACGCCACTTTTACCTGCTGATAAGCCACGTTATTTGATGGGGGTTGGCTCGGCTGATTCCTTGATTGATGGTGCCATGCGTGGGATTGATATGTTTGACTGTGTTTTGCCAACGCGGATTGCGCGTAAAGGAACTTTGATGACCCACCATGGTCGCTTAGTTGTTAAGAACGGTAAGTATAAGGCTGATTTCCGGCCAATCGACGATGAATGTGATTGCTATGTGTGCCAAAACTATACCCGTGCGTACTTACGGCATTTGTTTAACGCAAATGAATTGCATGGGCAAAACTTGGCGTCATATCATAATTTGTACTTCTTGTTGAAAATGATGGAAGATTTACGGACGGCGATTGCCAATGACCAAGTCCTAGAATTCCGTGAAATGGTCTTTGCCCAATATGGCTTTGATCAAGTAAATGCGCGAAATTTCTAAAAATGTCCAATTCAAGCCGTTTCGCTTGACTTAAATTGTGAATTTCCTGTGAATATCACGACATGGCGCGGTTTTTACGGTACAATATTAGTTATAGAAAAATGCTGGTAATGCAATACAGCTGAAAAAGGAGTACTAACAACTATGGGTACAATGCAAATTATTATTATGGTCGTCTTGTTTGGTGGAATGTTCTTCATGATGAACCGCTCACAAAAGAAGCAACGTGATGCCCGCACACAAATGGTCGACAACATGCAACCAGGCGCGCGCGTAGTGACAATTGGTCGCATGCACGGTGTCGTTGAATCAGTAAATAAGGCCGACAAGACCTTTGTACTTGACGCTGATGGTGTTTATTTCACCTTCGACCTTGACGGTGTAGCTCGCGTTGTACCTGCTGAATCATCAGTAGAAGCTGCAACAACTGACGAACCAGTTGAAGTTGATGCCGAAATCACTGACGTCGACACAGACGCTACTAGCGATATCGCTAGTGGTGAAGACAACAAGTAAGCATAATTAAAGGATTACAAACTTAATGTTTGTGGTCCTTTTTATTTTGTGTTGGCTTCAAAGCACCACGGCTCTATTTCGTATGACGTGGGATTGAATAGACCTGGCCACTACGTGCCGGTAAATTACTTGGCGCACCACGCTAGAAGCAGCCTCCCAAGCCAAAGTGCGGTCTTGAGAAGTTCGGATAAGCTGGGAGTCTAAGGAATAAATTCCTAAGACTCCTCATCTTATCCTCAGCGGAAATATGTGCTGCACACATATTCCCCCAGTCGCAGTGTAAAGGCTACGCCCGCCAAGTAATTTACCGGCACTCCGTTAGTTAGGTATAATGCTCCAACTAGTGAATACAATTACCATTCACAGACCTCAGTAGTATGGAAAATACAGTGACAATATAACCTGAGTAATTCGATGATTGAAGAGTACAGAAACGACAATCCTGCGCTAGAATAAATAGAACATTTATGTCGTGTTGCATCGCAGCGTCGGCTTTAAAGCAACACGATGGTTAGATAAAAACCGAACAAGTGTTTTAAAAATGGGTTAAATGCGTTAAAATTATTAAGCATGATTAAGGCAACTAATGGAGTCGCTTTTTTCAGATTCTTGGCTAGCTGAGCCAAACAATACATAAATATCTGAATTGAAGGGCGAACTTAGATGGAAATTCCTTTACATATTGATACAAGCCGGAAGATTATTCATGTTGATATGGATGCATTTTATGCGCAAATTGAAATGCGTGATGATCCAAGTCTCAGAGATAAGCCGTTGATTTTAGCACGGGATCCCAAACTAACCGGTGGACGAGGGGTCGTGGCGACGGCCAATTATGTTGCCCGTGAACTTGGCGTACACTCAGCCATGAGTTCAGCTGAGGCAAAAAAGCTCGCACCAAATGGTATTTTTTTAACGCCAAACTTTGATAAGTATCGGGAAGCCTCGGCCCAAGTTCATGAAATTTTTCATGAATATACGGATATTGTCGAACCGATTGCTTTTGATGAAGCGTACTTGGATGTGACTGAGAATAAGAAACACATCGAGAGTGCCGTGGAATTAGCGCATGAGTTACAGCAAGAAATCTGGGCAAAACTGCACCTAACTAGTTCAACTGGGGTGAGTTATAACAAGTTTATCGCAAAGTTAGCTTCGGAATATAATAAACCAGCGGGAGCAACATTTGTCCTACCTGGTGATGCGGTGGCGTTTTTAAGTCAGCTACCGATTGAAGATTTTCGTGGCGTTGGTAAAAAGACCGTGCCAATAATGCACGAGTTAGGGATTATGACTGGGGCTGATTTATTGAAACGCTCAGAAAGTGAGTTGATGCAAAAATTTGGTAAGTTAGGCTACCAATTGTATCGACGTGTTCGTGGGAGTGATGATCGACCTGTCGAATGGCAACGTGAACGCAAGTCAATTGGTAAGGAAGAAACGTTTAATCACGAATTAGCTACCCAACAAGCGGTGGATACCGAATTTAAAATCATTGTGGAAAAACTAGTGGCAAGTTTAAAACGCCATCAACGACATGGTAAAACACTCGTGGTGAAAGTCCGCTATAGTGATTTTGAAACCGTAACTAAACGGGTGACACAGACTGATTTCTATCCCGTTGATGTGGCGCAAATTTTATTCGCAGCGCAAGGAATATTTGAAGAAATTGGGGGCATTGAAAAGCCAATTCGATTACTAGGGGTGACAATGACGACCCTCGCACCCCTTGAATTTGAAAATATTAGCTTACCACTTTTTGAACGAAATGATAGAAATCTTGAAAACTAGCGCAAAATTCCCATTGAAACGCCCGAAGTAGCGTAAAATAGGGTATACTAATTGCTTAGTGTGCTCATTGGTTACTATTGATTCCTAAGTGTTTGGAATTTAAGTAGCAGAGAACCGTATTATAGAAAAGAGAAATCGCATGACCGTGCAAGAACAAATAATTGCTAAAATCCAAGAATACGATACGATTATCATTCATCGCCACCAACGACCAGATCCTGATGCTTTTGGTTCACAAGTTGGTTTAGCTGAAGTAATCCGTAATTCTTTCCCAGATAAGAAAGTTTATACCGTCGGGAAAACAGTGCCTGGTTTGGCATGGATTGCCCAAATGGATGAAATTCCTGATGAAGCGTACGATGACGCGCTCGTCATTATTACCGATACTGCCAACGCACCGCGAATTGATGACCGTCGCTTCGATTACGGTGTTGAAACAATCAAGATAGATCACCATCCAAACGATGAACCATATGGGGATTTGCAATGGATTATCGCTGGTGCAAGTTCAACTTCAAGCATGATTTATGAACTAGCTGAAGCATCAAATGGTGTGTTAAAACTTAATGATGAAGCAGCGCGCGTGATGTATGCCGGCATCGTCGGTGATACTGGCCGCTTCTTATATTCAACTGATAGTGAAACTATGCGGGTAGTGTCAGAATTATTTAAGTATGATTTTGATATTATTGCGGTTAACCAAACCCTAGATTCGATCAGTGAAGCAGCAGCTAAGTTATCAGGTTATGTTTTCGAACACATCACAATTCTGGATTCAGGTGTGGCCTACATGGTCTTATCAAATGAATTGGTGGCTTCCTTTGAACTTGGTGATGCGGGAACTGCTTTTGTGGTTCCGCTACCAGGACGAATTGATTCCATCAAAACTTGGGTCATTTTTGAAGAACAAGATGACCATAGTTATCGCGTTCGGTTGCGGTCAAAAGGTATTACAATTAACAAAATTGCGCGCCATCACGATGGTGGGGGTCACCCATTAGCTTCAGGGGCCCGGGCACGTGATATGGATGAAGTGAATGATATTATTGATGAACTGGATCGTGCAGTTCGTCGGGCGAATAAATAAGCACGTTTAAAAAAGAAAGGAAATATTAAATGACAGCACAATTTACTGATTTTAATTTAAAACCAGAAATCTTAGCCGCACTTGATGAAATTAACTTCAAGACTCCTACGGCTGTGCAAGAACGTTTGATTCCAGTTGTGATGCGAGGCCGTTCAGTAATTGGGCAATCACAAACTGGTTCAGGGAAAACCCACACATTCTTGCTCCCAATTTTTAATGCGTTGAAACCAGAACTTGATCAAGTTCAAGCGGTGATTACAACGCCATCACGTGAATTAGCACAACAAATCTATACCGCAGCTAAGCAAATTGCGGCCCATGTTTCACCAGAAATCCGGATTGGTAACTTCGTTGGTGGGACGGATAAGGAACGCCAAGTTAAGCAACTTGCAAGTCATCAACCACAAATTGTGATTGGGACCCCTGGTCGGATTGCCGACTTGTTAAAGACGCAAGCCCTTGATGTGCACTTGACGAAGACTTTGGTTGTCGATGAAGCTGATATGACAATGGACTTAGGTTTCTTACCTGAAGTTGATGCGGTTGCCGGAGCAATGCCGGAAGAACTCCAAATGTTGGTCTTCTCAGCAACAATTCCAGAAAAATTGCGTCCATTCTTGCGTAAGTATCTTGATAACCCAGTGGTGGAAGAAATTCCTGTAACAACCGTGATTTCAGATACAATTGATAACTGGTTGATTTCAACGAAGGGTTCATCAAACAATGATATCATCTTGAAGTTATTGACAATTGGGCAACCATATTTGGCATTGATTTTCACTAACACGAAGGAACGTGCCGATGAATTGACGCACTTCTTGAAGAGCCAAGGAATGAAAGTTGCAACGATTCACGGGGGTATTGCACCGCGTGAACGTAAGCGTGTGATGAAGCAAGTGCAAAACCTTGATTTCCAATTCGTTGTGGCAACTGATTTAGCTGCACGTGGGATTGATATTGAAGGGGTTTCACACGTTATTAATGATGGTATTCCTGAAGACCTTGATTTCTTCATTCACCGGGTTGGTCGGACTGGCCGTAACGGAATGGATGGGACAGCGATTACCTTATACGCGCCTGGTGATGATGCGCGCGTGGCCGAACTTGAAGACCTTGGCGTTGAATTTAACCCTAAGGATATCAAGAACGGTGAAATCGTTGATTCATACAACCGTAACCGTCGGACAAATCGTAAGAAGACGCAAAAGAAGCTTGATCCAACAATGATTGGTTTAATTGCCAAGAAAAAGAAGAAGATTAAGCCTGGCTACAAGCACCAAATCAACCAAGCAATCAAACGTAAAGACCAAATGGACCGTCGGATTGCCGAACGGACAGCAATGAAAGTTCGTAAGAAGACTAACAAAGAAGAAGGCGCTAAGAAGAAGCGTTAATTTTCTTAGTAATTTAGACAAAGGCGTTTAAAACCGCTAACAAGTTGCTTTTTGAGCATTTATTAGTTGTCGAATGCCTGTGATACTGGTAAAATATTTTAGAAGTACTTATCTTAAGGAGATAATTAAACATGGCTATTACACCAAATGATTTAAAAACTGGTTTGACTATTGAATATAACAACGCAATCTGGCGTGTTATTGAATTCCAACACGTTAAGCCTGGTAAAGGTTCAGCTTTCGTGCGTTCAACTTTGAAGAACTTGCGTACTGGTGCCGTTAACGACATCACGTTCTCAAACACTTCTGAAAAGCTTGTTCCTGCTGACATCGTTACTCAAAAGGCAACTTACTTGTACGCCGAAGGTACTCAACACGTCTTCATGAACGTTGAAACTTACGACCAATTTGAATTGCCAGCTGAAAACATTCAAGACGCTTTGAAGTTCTTGCAAGAAAACATGGAAGTTTCTGTTACTACTTTTGGTAACGAAATTTTGGGTGTTGAACTTCCAAAGGTTGTTACTTTGACTGTTAAGGAAACTCAACCATCAATTAAGGGAGCTACTGCCAATGGTGGTGGTAAGCCAGCAACGATGGAAACTGGTTTGACTATCCAAGTACCTGACTTTGTTAACGAAGGCGACAAGCTTATCATTAACACTGATAACGGTGGCGCATACAAGTCACGTGCATAATTTTTGCTAAATAGAAAAGTCATTCGTGTTTACGAGTGGCTTTTTTGGTATAATGAAGAAGAATACATTGGCTAGTGGTCGATTACTAGTAACACGATGGAGGAAACTGAGATGGCAGAAGATACAAATATTGTCCTTGCTAATGATGGTAAGGTGCTCGGGAAGACGGAAGTTAACCCTGATGTTCTTGAAGTAATTGCGGGAATTGCCGCCAACGAGGTTGATGGTGTTTACCGGATGCGCGGTTCGCTTGGTAGCCAAGTTTCAGAATTATTTGGACACAAGGCGCACGGTAAGGGCGTAAAATTGACGGTCACTGATGACGCACTGACTTTTGATGTCTACGTTTTCTTGGAATACGGTGTTAGTGTTCCTAAGGTAGCGTTGAAGTTACAAGAACACGTTAAGTCACAAATCAGCAGCATGACTGAATTAGCCGTAGCTGAAATTAACGTGCACGTTGAAGGCGTTGTTCCTGAGAAGGTTACTAACAAGCTTGATCCAAACAACTTGTTCGCCGATGATCAAGAAGAAGTAGGTGAAGCATAGTGACGATGACCCGACACCAAACCCGTGAAAAAGCATTCCAAACTTTATTTGCTTTGGCAGGTAACCCTGAAGCCGATATGGCATCATTATATGATGATGTTATGGAAGATGTTGCACCTGACAATGCAGAAGATGAAAAAGCAAGTTTACCTGATTACCTAATTACTTTGGTTAATGGTGTACTTGAATACAAAGCCGAACTTGAAGTGATGATCAGCCAACATTTGGCTGATGGTTGGACTTTTGCGCGCTTAGCTAAAGCTGATCGTGTTATTTTGGAAATTGCTTTCTTTGAACTTAACTACGGTGATGCAGCGAATACGCCTGCTAAGGTAGTTGTGGACGAAGCTTTGAACTTGGCGAAAACTTTTAGTGATGAAAGCTCGCGGAAGTTTATCAATGCAGTTTTGGACAAAGCTTTACACGAAAACATTGCTGAATAATTAATTTTAAAACGACAGACCGGTTACAGGTGTGTCGTTTTTTATTGTAAATAACTCCTCAAAATTTGAATGAGCCTGAATATGTAAGTCAAAAAATGCGCAAAAACTCTTCTCCTAGCTTATAATATAGGTGAAGCGAATTTGGTTAATTCATTTTATTAGGCTGGGTGATTCCTCTGGAATCTCCAGCCTTTTAGTTTGCGCTCATCAAAGTGATCACCGGTCTTGATCATCTGATAAATAATTCGTAGTAGCTTGTGCGCCAAGGCTATATTGGCTTTAGCCTTACTGGTTCGTGATTGTAATCTGTAACACCATGCTGAAAGATACGTATCCTTACACTTTTTAGCTGTTATTGCGGACTGTGCCAAGGCTGATTTAATATGCGGATTTCCACGTGTTGTCCTAGACCCATATGTCTTACCACCTGATTCATAACTGCCAGGACACAAGCCTGTCCAAGAGGCTAACGCCATTTCGCTTTCAAAACTATCAACATTATTTCCAATTTCTGCCAAAATAACCGCGGCAGTACCAGCACCGATTCCTGGAATTTCCATTAAGCGATCATGTAATTCCTGATCAACAATCATCTGATGTTGGATTTGGGCCTCAAGACTGGCGATTTCTTCTTGATACACTTCGTATAAGTGATATTGAATTGAGATTAACATGCGATCATTCATGCTCAATATTCCTTGTAGTGACTCATAAATTTCTTCAGAACTAGCTTTCATACGTTTTGACATAATTGACTGAACTTTTTCCATCGTCACTACTTCGCCATTCATTAATAGTTCAATGAACTTAGAACCGGCAACACCAAATATATCATTGATAAACGATGCTAGCTTGATATTGGAACGCTCAAGAATATTATGAATTTCATTTTTTACCACCGTTTGATGTTGCGTTATCCGTTTCTTTAAGCGCGTTGATTCTCGTAATTCAATTGTTTTGATATCTGGTACATAACTTGGACGAATCAGCCCACATCTACTAAGTTCCGCAATCCATTGGGCGTCCTTAATATCCGTTTTACGTCCCGGAATGGATTTAATATGCTGTGGATTGACTAAACGTAATGTCGTAGATGAATGTTGCGCTAAAACGGTCCATACCGGACGCCAATATTGACCGGTACTTTCCATGACTGTTAATTCGATTTCATGATCATCAAGCCATTCAGCTAACTGTTTAAGACCGGCAACAGTTGTATCGAATGGTTTCTGTAGTTTCTTAGGGCGGTTGGTATCAAAAACACCAATCAATAAACAAACCGAGACAGATTTCTTATGAACATCTATCCCGCATACGTGAGTGTGTGCGACATCCATAGTAAAACACCTCCATAAATTTGATGTGAAGGCTAACCTGTCTCGGTTAAGTAAAATGTGTAATTTTTATTTCGTGCTCGAGGCGACATTGGGTTAATCTCAAAACCGAAGACAGTCAGTTTTTTGCACGGGCTCTTAGGCACCATTAAACGAACGACTTACATAAAATAGCCTTCGACTAATTATATCGATTTGCGGCCTGGGTTACGAGCTGGAAGCTCAGGAGAGTTTTTTGCGTTGCCGGTTCGCAGGCATAAGCACAGACTAGTTCCCAGTCGCGGTGTAAAGGCTACGCCCACCAAGCAATTTACCGTCACTCCGTTAGTTAGGAATAATACTCAAAAAAACAGTCGTAGGGTGTAGATTCAACAAAATCATTTATCGTTGATTTTGTGATGTGCTCAAACTAGTGCCTACGGTATATTCCGTGGTGCGTGAGTATTCTTAAACAAAAGTACAGAAATGATAATTCCACACTAGAATCGAGTTAGTTTTGCATAATCCAAAATATGATCGAGAAACACCAACGTAAATACTGGATCTACGCCACTTACAATTAGATTAACCCCGTGGTTTGAATAATTGTTGGGACAAATTGGGATAATTAGCTCACAATTCAAACAAAATTCAGCTTAATTCATGGAAATTTCACAAAGTAATCGCTTACACGCCAATATTTAAAGTGTATAATAGTAATCAAGATATTAAACATAACTAGGGGTGAAACATATGCAAGTTTATGAAAACATTTTAGCACCAGTCGACGGCTCAAAAGCTACTGAAGCAGTTTTAGATACTGCAATTCAAGTTGCTAAGCGTAACGAAACACGTTTGGACATTTTGAACGTATTGGAAATCAACCAATTCGCTGA
Source organism: Periweissella cryptocerci (assembly GCF_004358325.1). Taxonomy (NCBI): domain Bacteria; kingdom Bacillati; phylum Bacillota; class Bacilli; order Lactobacillales; family Lactobacillaceae; genus Periweissella; species Periweissella cryptocerci. The sequence goes on from NZ_CP037940.1 coordinate 2,309,604, forward strand.
CGGATACGGTGGTGCAGTTTCTGGTGATGTCATTTACAAGATGGTTGATGACATTGAATCACAATTGCGCGAATACCAAAAGAAGGCGCAAGACGCCGGAGTGAAAGATGTTGAAATTCACGTTCGTTTTGGTAACCCAAAGACTGTTATTTCTAACGAATTTCCACGTGACCACAAGAACGGCTTGATCGTTATTGGAACTACTGGTATGAACGCTGTTGAACGTTTGGTAGTTGGTTCAGTAACTAGCTACGTAACGCGTTCAGCTGTATCTGACGTGCTAATCGTGAAGTAATTAAGTAAACCGTAACGAGCACATTAGTGTTAGTTACGGTTTTTTGTTTATTTACACAAAAAGGAGGTTGGAATATGTACTATTACGTAATGCCTAGTCATGATATTCGGCGTAACTTAGCTACAGAAGAATATTTAATGTACAACCGTGATTTTGATGAACCGTTGGTGCTGTTCTATTACGAAGAACCAAGTATCATTGTTGGGCGCAACCAAAATACGCAGGAAGAAATTAATCAAAAATATATCGACGAGCATGGCATTGTAGTAACACGTCGTCGGAGTGGTGGCGGTGCCGTTTATCATGACCTTGGTAATTTATGTTTTAGTTTTGTGCTTGATACCAAGGATGCAAAATTTGGTGATTTTAAATCATTTGTGAGTCCGATTATTGATGCGCTACATGAGATGGGGGTAACTGATGCCGAAGTTTCAGGGCGTAATGATATGTTGGTCGATGGTAAGAAATTTTCTGGCAGCGCGATGTTTAAGCATGGTAGTAAAATTTTTGCCCATGGAACATTGATGCTAGATGTTGACATTGATATAGTCACAAATGCACTCAATGTCCCCGCAGACAAAATTGCTTCCAAAGGTATTAAATCCGTCCGTTCGCGGGTGACCAATTTAAAGCCATATTTAGATGCTAAATACCGTGATATTGACGTCCCTGATTTCCGTGATAACTTACTCCGCCATATGTTTAAAGTAGATGATTTAGCTGAAATCAAAGCACATGAAGTTAATATTAGTGCGGATGAAGAAGCAAAAATTGAAAAGATATATCAAGATGTGTACAACAATTGGGATTGGGTATATGGTGCTTCACCGGCATTTACTGTAAAAAAGCGCCAACACTTTGATTCTGGAACGATTGATGCCCGTTTAAACGTTGAAAATGGTATTATTAAACAGTTAACTTTTTTTGGCGATTTCTTTGGCCCTGAAGAAGCAAGTCAACTAGCCGACCGCTTAACTGGAATCCGGTATGATCGCTCAAGTATCCAAGCGGTGTTGGTAACAGTTGATTTGCAGCAATATTTCTTAGGAATTAGCGAAGAACAAGTTTTAGACTTATTAGCATAATAATAAATTCGGAGTGTTATACATGGAAAAAAATAGTTTAGCAGATGCAACACGCTATGGGCTTGCGGCCCTGATTATCTTTGTGATTATTGATATTATCTTATCATTGCACACTAAGGCATCGCCATGGGCGTCAGTAGTTGTCATGGTTGTAATTTTTGTGGCTTCATTGGCTTTGATCCGTTTTGGAATGCCAATGGCCATCTACTTACAAGCCTTTGGGATGCTTTTGATTTTATTGACGTTCATTTCAGGTTTTGCCCAAGTTTGGGGTACGGTAGCTGGTTATGGTGTTGGGATGAAGCTCTTTGCGACGCTATTATTATTAGCCGGCATCGCAATGCAAGTGTTCTGGGCACGCTCAGCCTTCTGGTTCCGCAAAGAAGCAGGCGTTTATCACAAACAAGGGGGTAAGAAGTAATGCAAATGGATGGACAAGAATTTTTAACCGCGGTAAAAGAAGAAGCTTTTGAAAAATGGTCAGTGACGGCTGCCGATGAAGCTGCCGTTAACTTGGATGATTTGTTTAACTTCTTTGATCAGCAATTACGCGCTGATAAGTTAGCACAAGGTGAAATCATCATCGATGCCCCTGAACCCGAAGATACTATTAGTTTGCGTCTTGAAACCGCAGCTATCAACTTACCATTGCGCTATTTTAATGCAATGAACAAGTTGATTGACGAAACTGTTGATAATGAAATTAACGTGTACATGATTGTTGAAAGTAAGTTGGTTTCGCAATCTGGATTGTTTATTGATTTTGCAGCTTCAGTTGCGGCCTACTTAGATGATGCAGATTCTGTTAAAGCTAAAATTGCTACTTTCTTCAATGAAAAATTGGAACTCATCAACGCGGGTGGTTGGGAAACTTTAATACCTGTCGTTGAAGAAATTGATGCGACAGATGATGAACCAGAAGCAAGCCAAGAGACAGCAGAAACACCAAAACGAGCTAAATAAGCACAAGAGGTCGAGATAATTTATATTTCGATCTTTTTTATTTTGCTCTATTTCGTCTGATATGGAATTGAATAAAATTGGCCACTACGTGCCAGCAAATTACTTGGCGCACCACGCTGGAAGCAGCCTCCCAAGCCAAAGTACGGTCTTGGTCGGTTCGGACAAGCTGGGACTCTAAGGAATAAATCCCTAAGACTCCTCATCTTATCCTCAGCGGAAATATGTGCTACACACATATTACCCCAGTCGTGGTGTAAAGGCTGCGCCCGCCAAGCAATTTGCCGGCACTCCGTTAGTTAGTAATAATACTCAAACTGGCAAAAAAGTGATAGGGTGTAGATTCAACAAAATTAGTTATCCCTGATTTTGTGATGTGCTCAAACTAGTGCCTAAGGTATATTCCGTGATACGTAAGTACGCTTAAACAAAAGTACAGAAATGAGAATCCCACGTCGGACGGAAGAGGGCCTTTTATTTGAAAATGCCAACAGACGGGGGGGATACTATGGTGTCTGCTCGCGTTAAGTTTGCGGGTAGTTGTCCACGATTTTAGCATTAACAGTGGCCAGTTTTGATTACTAAACACGCATCAGTAAAAAATACTTGCCTTGGAGTACCCTCTAAGCGTTATTATATAGATAACAACTATAAAGGATGTAATTAACTCATGGAAAATTTCCGTTTTTACGTACCAACTGATATTCGTTTTGGTAAGGACCAATTAGACGCTTTACACGACTCTGTTGCCCAATTTGGTAACAATGTATTGTTCATATATGGTGGTGGTTCAATTAAGAAGTCTGGTTTGTACGACCAAGTGCTTGCTCAATTGGCCGGCTTAAATGTTACTGAATTAAGTGGTGTTGAACCTAACCCCCGGATCGAATCAGTCCGTGAAGCCGTTAAGTTGTCACACGAAAACAACATTGACGTGATTTTGGCCGTTGGTGGTGGTTCAGTTATTGATGCCGCCAAAGTTGCTGCTGCCGGTGCTAAGTACGAAGGCGATGCCTGGGACTTAGTTAAGGATGCAAGCAAGGTGGGCGAAGCATTACCATTGGTTGATATTTTAACTCTTTCTGCAACCGGGACTGAAATGAACCGGAATGCAGTTATCACTAATTTTGACACGAATGAAAAATTGGGAACAACTGGCTGGAATTTAATTCCAGCAGTATCATTCTTGAACCCAGAAAACACGTTTACTGTTTCTAAGTGGCAAACTGCGGCTGGTTCAGCTGATATCATGTCACACTTGTTTGAACAATACTTTGACCGCGCTGAAGGCACTGATATTCAAGACTTCGTGGCTGAAGGTATCTTGAAAACAGTCATCAAGAACGCCCCAATCGCAATGCAAGATCCAACTAACTACGATGCGCGTGCTAACTTGATGTGGGCCTCATCACTTGCCTTGAACGGTTTAACTGGTAAGGGTAAGAAGAACGGCTGGACTGTGCACCCAATTGAACACGAATTATCAGCATACTACGATATTACTCACGGTGCTGGATTGGCTGCTTTAACGCCCCGTTGGATGGAATTTGCTTTGGATGCGACGACGGTTGATAAGTTCGCTCAATACGGTGAAAATGTCTGGGGAATTAAGAATGATGACAAGATGAAGACTGCTAAGGAAGCAATCTTGGCAACTCACGACTTCTTTGCATCATTAGATATCCCAATGACCCTCCAAGGTCTTGGCATTGAAGAAGACACTAAGTTTGCTGAAATGGCAGCCGAAGCAGTTCGCATTGATGCCCTTGATAAGAACGCCTACGCTAAAATGACACCAGCTGATGTTGAAGCTTTGTACCGTGCAACTTCAGAAGAATTTTCAATCGATCTCTAAGATGTGACTTTTAATGGCCGGCAATTTTCTTAGTTCTAGTCATTAAAATAAACGGAATTAGGATTAGTGCTGGGATGAAAAAACATCCCCAGTCCTTGAATATATTAGAAAAGAAGCGGAGCCCTTTGGTAATCAAAGGTGTTGCGCTTTTTTGCTTAGTGGGAGATTATTGATACAGTCCTATTTCGTCTGACGTGGGATTGAATAAACTTGGCCATTGCGTGCCAGTAAATTACTTGGCGCACCGCGTTGGAAGCTCATTGCCAAGCCGAAGTACGGTCTTGGCAAACTCGGATAAGCTGGGACTCTAGGGGAATAAATCCCCAAGAGTCCTCATCTCATCCTCAGCGGAAATATGCGTTTCACACATCTTGCCCCAGTCGCGGTGTAAAGGCTGCGCCCGCCAAGTAATTTACCGCCACTCCGTTAGTTAGGAATAATACTCAAACTAGCTAAAAATAGTTGCTAACCACAGTCCACGGTAGTATGGAAAAAAAGAGGACCAATAGACATCATTAATTCGATATTACTAAGTTGATAAATGCACAATATTAGGGCATATTGTATACTTAAAGTATCAAGCCTTTCAGTTTTCTGTTGTTAGCTATCTTATTACTCATTCCGTGGCTTAGCTTAGGACTGTTATGTTAGTAGTATTACCAGCATCGAAGATATGGCGCTAAATAAAAGTATTGGAGGTTATCATTATGTCTGAAGAAAAAGAATACATCGATCATGAATATGAATCAGGGATTAAGGAAGATGATTCGCATTCTATAGAAACACAACTAGTTGAACCGGCTGTGAATGGATATCAACAGCCCACGCTAGTTAATCCTAGTGATGCAGAAACGAGTTTAATTCCGGCAACTAAGCAATTTTTTACGCACGCATTTGATTTTACCTCGCGGGCGACGCGAGGGGATTTTTGGTGGGGGACTTTAGGTCTGTACATCATTGGGGCAATTATTAGTGTTGTTTTTGGCTTGCCAATCGGTATTTTGTTTGGGATTGGGACTGAGGCAGCCACGAACGCTGGGGTGGTTGTCAGTATTATTGGTTTAGTCGTGTTAGCGATATTTGGTCTAGCGCTTGCGTTACCAACGATTGCCCGTTCAGTCCGTAGGCTACGTGATGTCGATATGCCACCATTATTGGGATTGTTATGGTTGTTAGGTGATCTTGGGGGATTATTTTTCTTTGTTGTTTCCTTGATTCCAACGGCGCTAGTAGGCAAAAAGACTCGGCGCCAAACTGAATTTACACCAGAACACCTGTTACGTAACTGGTTGCTTTACGGCGCGATAATTATTGTCGTAGTCGGGGGGATTGCCGCACTTATCGCCATGCTTTTTGTCAATGTGCAAAACAATCCCGAACAAATTTCAACTCAACTGAATAATCTGTAAATCCTTTTACTAGATTGTTCGGTAATTACGCCAATTAACCGTTGTATTTTGTATATATGACTGCTATACTTAATGAAACGCAAGCGTCCTTTAATTGTTGGCCAGAGAGCCACGCAAGGCAAGTATACAGCTACGAGATAGCTTTAGACATGACTTACGATACTCTCCGACCATACTCATGGTGCGGGGAGTTTTTTTATCCCAATAAGCACGAGACACTTGCAACAACGATTTGTTACTTATGTACAATTTAATAATAGATACGACCAATTAATTTAGCCTCCAGAGAGAGATGCATCGGTTTACGCATATTATGACAGTTTCGGCTGCCCTCTCTTTGGAGTAGGGTAGCCGTTTTTATTTTCAGCAAAAACGTTACTAAAAGGTTTGGTTACAGGTAAATGTAATTTTGGATTTGCACAATGAGGATTTGGGAAGGATATCGCAATCATGACAGGTTTAGCTAACTTTTTAAACATCAACGAATTATCAAATGACAAGCTCATTGAATTATTGAATACGGCTTATGCATTTCGGGATGGAAAACAAGTTCACTTAAAACGGCCAGTTTTTGCCGCTAACTTATTTTTTGAAAACAGTACACGGACACATAGTTCATTTCAAATGGCGCAAAAACGCTTGGGAATCCAACTGATTGATGTTAACCCATCAACAAGCTCAGTGACTAAAGGTGAATCATTAAGCGATACCGTCAAAACTTTACAAGCGATTGGCGTGGACATTGCGGTCATTCGGCATAGCCAACGAGGCTGGTATGAGCCACTGGTTGCCGATGACAACATTAGCACGGCATTAGTTAATGGGGGCGATGGTAATGGCCAACATCCATCACAAAGCTTACTAGATTTAATGACAATTCATGATGAGTTTAACCACTTCGAGGGGTTAAAGGTCGGAATTATTGGGGACTTAGCCCATTCACGGGTCGCCCGTTCCAATGCGGAAATCTTGAAGCGCTTGGGTGCTGAGGTTTTCTTCTCGGGGCCAAAAGATTGGTATCCAGCTGATTTTGCTGAATTCGGTGAGCATGTGGCGATTGATGAACTACTCCCGCAGTTGGACGTGGTGATGTTATTACGGGTGCAACTTGAACGCCTTGATCATCAAGCGGTGGAAACATTCACAGCAACCGAATATCACACGCAATACGGCTTGACCGACGAACTCGCGAAAACATTGAAGCCAACCGCAATTTTAATGCACCCAGCCCCAGTTAATCGCGGCATTGAAATTTCATCTGATTTGGTTGAAGCACCGCAATCACGGATTTTCAAACAAATGCAAAATGGGGTCTATGCTCGAATGGCGATTTTAGAACAAATCTTGAATGCTCGTAACTTATTGGAGGACTAACATGCGCTTATTAATTAAAAATGGTTTAGTAGAAGGTCAAGCCCGCGACATCCTGGTCGTTGACGGTAAGATCGCTGAAATTGGTAAGAAAATTGAAGATTCAGGTGCAAACGTTTACGATGCAAAAGGTCATTTAGTTATGCCGGGCTTAGTTGATGTGCACGTGCATTTCCGCGAACCTGGTTTTGAATATAAAGAAACGATTGCGTCAGGGACCGCTGCTTCAGCGCGCGGGGGCTTTACAACAGTCTTTGCCATGCCAAACTTGAATCCGGTGCCTGATAATGCCGAAGCGTTTAAATTTGTGACTGATAAGAATGCAGCTGACAGCATAATAAAAACATATCAATACGCAGCTATCTCTGGTGGTTTAACAGATGAACATATTAATGAAATTGAAAAGCTAGCAACATTGGGTGCAGTAGCCTTCACTAACGATGGTAAAGGTGTCCAAACTGCGGATACGATGTTACAAGCTATGCAAGCAGCCAAACGAGTTGGTAAAGCAATTGTTGCACACATCGAGGACGACAGTTTGTTACACGGTGGTGTGATGAACGCTGGTCCTGTTGCTGATAAGCTCGGTTTACCAGGTATGACCGGTTTGAGTGAATCATCACAACTTGCCCGCGATTTGGTCTTGGCACAAGCAACTGGCGTGCACTACCACGTGGCCCACATTTCGACGAAGGAATCCGTTGAGTTAGTACGTATCGCTAAGGAACATGGAGTACATGTGACCGCAGAAGTTTCACCACACCACTTGCTGTTAGATGACAGCATGATTGATGGTGATAACCCAATGATGAAGATGAATCCACCACTGCGGGCACCCGCAGATCGCCAAGCATTGATTGCCGGATTACTCGATGGCACGATTGACATGATTGCAACCGATCACGCGCCCCACAGTGCCGAAGAAAAAACCGGCTCAATGCTCGAAGCAGCCTTTGGGATTACGGGAATTGAAACTGCCTTTGAACTGATTTATACCCATTTTGTTAAAAGCGGTTTGGTTGATATACAAACGGTTACGCAATGGATGGCAACTAACCCAGCTAAAGCCTTTGGAATTAAGGGCGGTGAATTAAAGGTTGGTACGCCAGCCGATATCGCAATTTTTGATACAGAAAATGAACATACGATTACTGCGGATGAATTTGTTTCAAAAGGCAAAAATACGCCATTCATCGGTGAGAAAGTTTACGGGACAACAGTAGCAACATTTGTTGACGGACAGCAAGTATATGGAGAGTAGGGAAGTTATGCAAAAACGTTATTTAGTACTTGAAAATGGTTCAGTTTATGAAGGTGAAGCTTTCGGGGCAGCCGCAACGGCCGTCGGTGAGCTCGTCTTCAATACGGGGATGTCTGGTTACCAAGAAACAATTACTGATGCGAGTTATCACGGTCAAATGATTGTTTTCACTTACCCATTGATTGGGAACTACGGTATTAACCGGGATGATTTTGAAAGTCTAACACCAGCTGCTGAAGCGATTGTTGTCCATGAAGCGGCACGGCGCCCAAGTAACTTCCGCTCACAAATGAGTTTGGCTGAATATGCTGAAAAGCAAAGCTTACCAGGGATTAGCGGCGTTGATACTCGTGCGCTGACCAAGGAATTGCGGGAAGCTGGTACGATGAAAGCAACTTTAGTTGATGAAGTTACTGAAACAACCGTGGCTGATTTGATTGCGATGACGTTACCTACTAACCAAGTGGAAAAAGCAACGACGAAGACGATTTACCAAGCACCAACTGATGGCGTCTCAATTGCCTTGATTGATTTTGGCTTGAAGAACTCAATCTTACGGGCCTTAGCAAAACGTGGGGTCAATGTGATGGTGTTCCCGGCAGATGTGGATGCTGAAACAGTTTTAGCTGCTGACCCAGATGGCGTACTCTTGTCAAATGGCCCTGGGGATCCAGAAGATGCTGCTTACGCAATTCCAACTATCCAAACACTGGAAGAAAAAATGCCATTGATGGGAATTTGTTTAGGACACCAATTATTCGCCTTGGCCAATGGGGCTTCAACCTACAAGATGAAGTTTGGTCACCGCGGATTTAACCACGCAGTCCGTGACTTACGTAAGAGTAACTCAGATTTCACTTCACAAAACCATGGGTACGCTGTTTCAGCGGATTCATTGGTTGGTACTGACTTGGAAGTTACGCATGAAGAAGTGAACGATCACACGGTTGAAGGTTTGCGTTTGAAGTCAAAACCAGCTTTCTCAGTCCAATTCCACCCAGATGCAGCGCCTGGTCCACACGATGCCGAATACTTATTCGATGATTTCTTAACAATGATTAAAGAAACCCAACAAGCTAAGGGAGGAAACAACTAGTCATGCCTAAACGTAACGATATTAAAAAAATCATGGTGATTGGTTCTGGTCCAATTATTATTGGTCAAGCGGCTGAATTTGATTACTCAGGAACGCAAGCTTGTATGTCTTTGAAAGAAGAAGGCTACGAAGTTATCTTGATTAACTCCAACCCAGCCACGATCATGACTGATAAGGAAATCGCGGATAAAGTTTTCATCGAACCAATTAGCTTGGAGTTTGTGGAACGGATTATTCGCCAAGAATTACCAGATGCTATCTTACCAACACTTGGTGGTCAAACTGGTTTGAACATGGCCAAGGAATTAGCTGAAGCCGGTATCTTAGCGGAATTCAAGATTGAACTTCTTGGGACTAAGCTTGAAGCCATCGAAGAAGCTGAAGATCGTGAAGAATTCAAGGAATTGATGGAACGCTTAAACGAACCAATTCCTGAATCAGTGATTGCGACCACCGTTGAAGAAGCAAAGGCATTCGTTGATGAAATCGGATATCCAGTTGTTATCCGCCCAGCTTACACGCTTGGTGGGACTGGTGGTGGCTTCGTTTACAATGAAGAAGAACTTTATGAAATTACAGCAAACGGTTTGGAACTCTCACCAGTTACCCAAGTCCTAGTTGAACGCTCAATTGCCGGTTTCAAAGAAATCGAATTTGAAGTAATGCGTGATGCCGCTGACAATGCGTTGATTGTGGCCTCAATGGAAAACTTTGATCCCGTTGGAATTCACACGGGGGATTCAATTGTGGTCGCACCAGTCCAAACATTATCCGACCGTGAATACCAAATGATGCGTGACGCTGCTTTGAAAATTATTCGCGCTTTGAAAATTGAAGGTGGGGTTAATATCCAAATGGCGCTTGATCCTAAGAGCTTCAAGTATTACATCATTGAAGTTAACCCCCGGGTCTCACGTTCATCAGCGTTGGCTTCTAAAGCGACGGGTTACCCAATTGCTAAGATGGCCGCCAAAATTGCGGTTGGCTTACACTTAGATGAAATCATGAACCCCGTTACTGGTACAACGTTGGCTGAATTTGAACCCGCTTTAGATTACGTTATTACGAAGATTCCGCGCTGGCCTTTCGATAAGTTTGCGTCAGCTGATCGTAACTTAGGTACACAAATGAAGGCCACCGGTGAAGTCATGGCAATCGGGCGGAACTTAGAAGAATCAATTCTTAAAGCTGTGCGCTCATTGGAAATTGGGGCGACACACTTAGATGACATCACATTCCCAGAATGGAATGACGAAGAATTATTGAACCACTTGATGCCAGCCCGTGATGATCGTTTGTTCATGATTGCTGACTTACTCCGGCGCGGTGTGTCGTTGGAAGTTATCCATGAAAAGACGAAGATTGATGAGTTCTTCTTGGATAAAGTCCTCCACATTATTGAAATCGAACAATCATTGAAATCAGCATTTGACGATGACACATTGTTATATGCTAAGAAAAATGGTTTTGCGGATGAAACGATTGCTAAGTACTGGCACTCAACTGCTGATGCGATTCGGGAAAAACGGATCCAAGCGGGCATTAAGCCAGTTTACAAAATGGTGGATACTGTAGCCGCTGAATTTACATCAGCGACACCTTATTACTATGCAACTTATGAAAAAGAAAACGAATCAGAAGTTACTAAGAAACCATCTGTAATCGTGTTGGGTTCAGGCCCTATCCGTATCGGACAAGGGGTCGAGTTTGATTATGCAACGGTACACTCAGTTAAAGCGATTCAAAAAGCTGGCTACGAAGCCATCATTATGAACTCAAACCCAGAAACGGTTTCAACTGACTTCTCCGTATCTGATAAGTTGTACTTTGAACCATTGACGTTGGAAGATGTCATGAACGTGATTGATTTGGAACAACCACTTGGAGTTGTTGTCCAATTCGGTGGACAAACGGCGATTAACTTAGCCGCACCATTGCATGATCGTGGGGTTAAAGTCTTAGGAACGCAAGTTGAAGACTTAGACCGCGCTGAAGACCGGGAATTGTTTGATCAAGTGATTAAGTCACTCGCATTACCACAACCAGTTGGTGCCACAGCTACGACGGTTGAAGGTGCACTACAAGCAGCTGAAGAAGTTGGCTACCCTGTCTTGGTTCGTCCTTCATACGTCCTCGGTGGTCGGGCAATGGAAATTGTCTCATCAAACGAAGACTTACAAGATTACATGAACCGCGCTGTTAAAGTTTCAAATGATCACCCAGTTTTGATTGACTCATACTTGGTCGGTTCTGAAGCTGAAGTAGATGTCCTCTCAGATGGTGAAACGGTTGTGATTCCAGGAATTATGGAACACATCGAACGTGCCGGTGTGCACTCAGGTGATTCAATGGGTGTATATCCGCCACAATACATGAGTCAATCAGTGAAAGACCAAATCATTGACGCTTCAATCAAATTAGCAAAGAGCTTAAAAACTTTTGGTTTGATGAATGTCCAATTCGTTATTCACGATGAAAAAGCGTACGTGATTGAAGTGAACCCACGGGCATCACGGACAGTACCATTCATCTCAAAGGTAACTAACATTCCATTGGCACAAGTCGCAACGCAAGTAATGCTTGGTTCAAAACTTGCTGACATGGGCTTTAAAACTGGGTTAGTACCAGCCGGTGACACTGTGCATGTGAAAGCACCAATCTTCAGTTTCACGAAGTTGCCATTAGTTGATAGCTCATTGGGACCTGAAATGAAGTCAACTGGTGAAGTGATGGGTTCTGATGTAACTTTACCTAAGGCCTTGTATAAAGCATTCGTTGCTTCAAACATCAAAGTCCCTAAGTATGGTAACGTCTTGTTCACAGTTGCTGATGGCGACAAGGAAGAATCATTCGCGTTAGCAAAACGTTTCCGGAGCTTAGGCTTCCAAGTCTTTGCTACGGCAGGAACGGCAGCTGCCTTTACCGACGCCGGCTTGGACGTTATGACAATTGATAAGCTAAGCGATTCAGAATTTAATGCGGTCACAGCATTGCGTGATCGTAAGTTACAAATCGTGGTTAACACCATGGATGCATCACGTCGGACGGCTGCCGATGGTTCTGAAATTCGTGCAGCTGCGATTGAAAATGCAGTGCCATTGTTCACCGCGTTGGATACAGTTTCAGCATTCCTGCAAGTGCTTGAAGATCAAGCCTTTAATGTGATTGCCCTCTAAAAATAGCATTAACAATTAAAATAAGCCCACCGCAAACTAGTGTGGTGGGGTACATAGGCACCAAGTTGTTTTACGTGGAATATTTGCTCGAATTACATTCAAAGCGTAAAACAAATATGTCTGGTTGCCAATATTTAAACAAATACGGGAGATTTGAAATATGACTGATAAGCGTTTAGCCGTGGAACTGCCCGGCATTACTTTAAAAAATCCAATTATGCCCGCAAGTGGAACGTTTGCTTTCGGGGTAGAGCATGAAAACGAATTTGATTTAAATTTGCTTGGTGCGCTGGTTACTAAGACGACAACGCTTGAACCACGTGAAGGCAATGCGTGGCCACAATATGCGCATGGGGTGGCATCAACGTTAAATGCCGTTGGCTTGCGGAACCCTGGAGTTGAAGCGGTGCTTGACGAAAAGCTACCAGCACTCGCACAAAAATATCCCGACTTATCAGTGATTGCATCGATTGCGGGTGAAACACAAGCCGAATACGTTGAATTGGCTAAGCGGATTGCGACCGCGCCGAATGTCAAAGCGATTGAAGTTAACGTTTCATGTCCGAATGTCGACAAGGGTGGCATGGAGTTTGGCGTTGATCCAGTGGTCGTGTTTGAATTAACACAAAAGATCAAACGTGTGGTGGATTTACCAATCTATGTGAAGCTCTCACCAAATGTTACTAATATTGCTCTTATCGCCAAAGCTGCCGAAGAAGGTGGCGCCGATGCACTGGTTCTAATTAATACCTTGATGTCAATGCGACTCGATTTGAACACACGCAAACCAGTCTTGGCAAACCGAACCGGTGGTTTGTCAGGCGAATCAGTTCACCCAATTGCGGTTCGCATGGTTGAGTTAGTTGCTAAGGCCGTCAAGATTCCGGTTATCGGGGTGGGCGGCGTTTATACAACTGATGATGCATTAGAATTAATGATGGCCGGTGCAAGTGCGATTCAAGTTGGTACTGCCAATTATGATGATAATCAAACAATGCCCAACATTATCAGTGAACTGCCAGATGCACTGACTAAGTACGGGTTTGATAAAGTTACTGAAGTTACTAATTCGCTGGAGGGCTAAGATGAAGCCGGTAATTATTGCGTTAGATTTTGAAAATGAACAACAAGCTTTCGCGTTCTTAAGTAAGCTTGATATGCCTGAAAAACCATACGTCAAAGTTGGCATGGAATTATTTTACAGCGCCGGGCCTGCATTTGTCCGTGAATTAAAAGCCCAAGGATTTAAAATCTTTTTAGATGTCAAAATGTATGATATCCCAAATACGGTCGAACATGCGGCCTACCAAATTGGTCAACTGGGTGTGGACATTGTGACTGTGCATGCCGCGGGTGGAGCACGGATGATTGCGGGGGCTAAAAAAGGTTTACTAGCAGGTGCCAAAGCCGCTGGGTTTGCACAACCAACCTTACTAGCCATCACGCAACTAACTTCATTTTCTGAAGCTGAAATGCAAGTAACGCAATTAGTTAGTGTCAGTATGACAACTTCAGTCTTGTATCTAGCTAAACTAGCTCAGGCAGCCGGTGCTGATGGGGTCATTGCGTCTGCTTATGAAGCACGTAAAATCCATGAGGCAACTAGCCCCGATTTCTTAGTTATTACCCCAGGGATTCGTTTAACGGGAGATGATGCGGGAGATCAAAGCCGGATTATGACCCCAGCCCAAGCGGCACTGGAAACTGCCGATGGAATCGTAGTTGGCCGGTCGATTACCAAGGCAACAGATGTCCATGTAGCATATAAACGCGTCCTTACTGAATTTAACGGAGAAAAATAATATGACAGAACAATCAATCGAAGCTCAAGTTGCGACTCAATTATTAGCGATTAAGGCAGTTAAGCTCCAACCTAAAGAACCATTCACATGGGCATCAGGCCTTAAAAGTCCCATCTATACTGACAATCGCGAAACAATCGGTTATCCAGCCGTGCGTAAATTAATTGCGCAAGGTTTAGCGGATTTAATTAAGCGTGAATATCCAGATGTTGAAATTATTGGCGGTGTAGCAACTGCGGGGATTCCCCACGCTGCTTGGGTTGCCGATTTACTTGATTTACCCATGGTATACGTACGTTCAAAACCTAAAGATCATGGTGCAGGTCGGCAAATTGAAGGCCGCTTAGTTGATGGCAAGAAAATTGTCTTGATTGATGATTTGATTTCAACCGGTGGTTCAGTATTAGGTGGAGTTGAAGCTGCGCGTAAGGAAGGTGCTAACGTTTTGGGCGTTGTTTCAATCTTTACGTATGAATTACCAGCTGGCGATACAAACTTTGCCAATGCTGGTTTGCCATACAAGTCTTTGACAAATTATTCAACGCTCGTGGACGTGGCGAGCCAAGAAGGTTACATCAAAGAAGACGAAATGGCAACATTGCATGCGTGGAAACAAGACCCTGCTGCTTGGGGAAAATAAACTAGGCGCACGCAACTAGCTGGATTGATAAATACGTTATTATAAGGGGAAATGATTATGAGCGAAAAATTTGCCGAATTTGTTAAAAATACTAATACAGTGGTGGTCTCATCAGCTGTAAATAACCAACCATCTAGCCGCATTATGCGTTTTGCAACACCAGTTGCAGGTGGTAATATCTGGTACGTTATCACAGCACCAACCGCGCCAAAAGCCACTGAGTTTGCCTCAAATGAAAAAGTTGCGGTAATTACGTTGCCAACTGAAAGTGGCGCGGTGATTTCTTCAAATACCACAACAATCAAATTATCAGACAAGTCAGTAGCAGATGTTAAAGAGCTCTTTGGTGAACAAATTCCGGGTTTCTTGGATATGATGCCGGAAGCCGTGTTACTTGCTGAAGTCGTTTATGAAATTACCTTTAAGTCTGCTAAGCTAGATACATGGACTTCACACGAAATTGTTGAATTTGATTAGTCGATAATACTACGTAAAATTAGCCACTGAAGTATATACAAGGAGAATGTTATGTCACAAGCATTACACGCTGAAATTGCCGGAATTAAGTTCGATGATATTTTCTTGAATGCATCAGGTGTTCACTGTCAAACGACGGCCGAATTAGATGAATTACTCGCAACCAAAGGTACCGGCGCGATTATCACTAAAAGTGCAACATCAGCTTACCGAGCCGGCAACCCTAGCCCACGGTTGAGCAAGATTCCTTTAGGCTCAATTAATTCGATGGGATTACCTAATGAAGGTTTAGATTATTACTTGGATTATGTGACAACTAAACAAGCGGACAAGCCAATGTTGTTGTCAGTTGCTGGGGTATCATACACAGAGAACCTTGATATTTTGCACAAGGTTCAAGACTCAAGCTTTATGGGTATTACGGAGTTGAACTTGTCATGCCCAAACGTACCAGGTAAACCCCAAACTGCGTATGATTTTGAAACGACCGAACGTTTGTTAACGGAAGTATTTGCATTCTTCACGAAGCCATTAGGCGTTAAAATGCCACCATACTTTGACATTGTACATTTTGATGACATGGCCAAAATTTTGAACAAATTCCCATTGGCACACGTTAACACAATCAATTCGATTGGGAACGGATTATGGATTAACGAAGACACTGATACCGTTGTAATTAAACCTAAGGGTGGGTTTGGTGGTATTGGTGGCGCATTGGCCAAGCCAACTGCTTTAGCCAACGTGCGCGCTTTCCGGCAACGACTCAATCCTACTATCAAAATGATTGGTACTGGGGGGGTAGTTAATGGCCGCGACGTGTACGAACACATTTTATGTGGTGCAGATCTTGTTTCAGTGGGAACGCAACTCCAATTTGAAGGACCAAGCATGTTTGCCCGCTTAGAACAAGAACTGTTAGCAATTATGGCGGAAAAAGGTTATACATCAGTTGACGATTTCCGTGGGCAATTAAAGATCATCGAATAATCCGTTCGTACGGTTACCCGGCTGTGGCGGCAAGTTATGCGGGCTAAAAAATAGTTTGCGCTTGCACAAAGTCGGATTACGTGCTTTAATTAGAGACATAAATTAATGATCAAGACACCGGCATTAGGTGGCACATCACAGAGAATGTGAGTCTTAGCTGTGAACTCACTGTTGTGTACCTAATGTTGACTAACTTGTAAAATGGCATAGTGAACTATGTCCGGTTCGTCACCGTTATTCAACGTTCGAGGTGTTAACCAATTATTTGGCTAACACGAATACAAGGTGGTACCACGTTTGTAAATGACGTCCTTCATCGCACATTTTTGTGTGCGGTGGGGGATTTTTTGTTTACCTACAACATGACGTGGGGTGCTGGATTATTAATCATCATAACTATATTTAAAAATTTGAAGGAGTATTTAGCATATGGCAGAAATTAACATTACTTTCCCAGATGGTTCAGTTAAGCAATTTGAAGCAGGCATCACGACAAATGAAATTGCTAAGAGTATCTCAACTTCATTAGCTAAGAAATCAGTTGCTGGTAAGTTTAACGACAAGTACGTTGGCTTGAACGAAGGTATTGAAAGCGATGGTTCACTTGAAATCATCACTAAGGATTCAGAAGAATCACTCGAAATCTTGCGGCACTCAGCTGCCCACTTGTTGGCGCAAGCTTTGAAGCGTCTCCACCCAGATACGCACTTTGGCGTTGGTCCAGCGATTGAACATGGCTTCTACTACGATACTGATCGTCCTGCTGGTCAAGTTTCTGTTGATGAATTCCCCGCAATTGAAGCAGAAATGAAGAAAATTGTGAAAGAAGACTTGCCTATCGAAGGCCGTGAAATGTCACGTGCCGAAGCGTTGGAATTCTTTGCTAGCGATCCTTATAAAGTTGAATTGATTACGGACTTGCCAGAAGACGAAGTTATCACAGCCTACACACAAGGTGAATTCACTGACTTATGTCGTGGTGGTCACGTACCATCAACTGGTATGATTAAAAACTTCAAGTTGACTTCTGTTGCCGGTGCTTACTGGCGTGGTAAGTCATCAAACCCAATGATGCAACGGATCTACGGAACTGCCTTCTGGAAGGCTGCTGATGTGGAAGCTGAATTAGCTCGTCGTGAAGACGCTAAGGAACGTGACCACCGTAAGATTGGTAAGGACTTAGACTTGTTCTTCACTTCTGCCGAAGTCGGTGCCGGTTTGCCAGTTTGGATGCCAAATGGTGCAACTATCCGTCGTACTTTGGAACGTTATATTGTTGACAAGGAACTCCAACACGGTTACCAACACGTGTATACACCAATCATGTCTAACTTGAACTTGTACAAGCAATCAGGTCACTGGGATCACTATCATGATGATATGTTCCCACCAATGGACATGGGGGATGGCGAATTCCTTGAATTGCGTCCAATGAACTGCCCATCACACATTCAAGTTTACAAGCACCACGTCCACTCATACCGTGAATTGCCAATTCGGATTGCCGAAATTGGTATGATGCACCGTTATGAAAAATCAGGTGCCTTGACTGGTTTGTCACGTGTCCGTGAAATGTCATTGAACGATGGACACACTTTCGTGACACTTGACCAAGTCGAAGAAGAATTCAAGTCAATCTTGAAGTTGATGGTTGAAGTTTACCGCGACTTTAACATTACTGATTACCGTTTCCGTCTTTCATACCGTGATCCTGAAAACACTGAAAAGTACTTTGAAGATGACGAAATGTGGAACCGAAGCCAAAAGATGTTGAAGACAGCCATGGATGACATGGGGCTTGAATACTTTGAAGCAGAAGGCGAAGCTGCTTTCTACGGTCCTAAGCTTGACGTTCAAATCAAGACAGCCTTGGGTGGTGAAGAAACTTTATCAACAATCCAACTTGACTTCTTGTTACCTGAAAAGTTCGATCTTACTTATGTTGGTGAAGATGGTCAAAACACGCACCGTCCAGTTATGATTCACCGTGGTTTGATTTCAACGATGGAACGTTTCACTGCCTACCTTACTGAATTGTACAAGGGGGCGTTCCCAACTTGGTTGGCACCTAAGCAAGCAGTTATCATTCCAGTTAACAACGAAGCTCACGGCGAATACGCTGATGAAATTTTGCGTAAGCTCCAAGTTATGAATGTCCGTGCAACTGTGGATACGCGTAATGAAAAGATGGGTTACTTGATTCGTGACGCCCAAACAAGTAAGGTTCCATATATCTTGGTTGTTGGTGATCAAGAAAAGAACAATGGCGAAGTTGCAGTCCGTCTTCACGGTGAAGACAACACAACTTCAATGAAGTCAGCTGATTTCTTCGACACTATCTTAACTGATATTGCGAACTACTCACGTCCAGTTGAAAAATAATTAATAAGCAATAGACCTGATTTCGCGTCAGGTCTATTTTTGTATTTAAGTGAATTACCGAGCCTTGTTTCGTCTAACGTGGAATTTATAAAATGTGACGAGATGTATGATGCCACTGTGTGCCTGAAAATCACATTGTGCACCGAAATGGAAGCACATGCCCAAGCCGCTTGCTTATGCCTGAGGTACGGCAACGCAAAACATTCCAGCAGTTTGTTTGCAACAAACAACTGAATCTAATCAAAACCCGATTAGATTAGCCTTCCAGGCTGAATGTCTGTCTTGGGCAATTCGGGATAGCTGGCAGTCTAATGGCTAAAGCCAAAAGACTGCTCACATTTGTAGCTACGCTGGACAAATAAGGCCCGATTGGCTCTACCCACAGCGACAAACGTGACACGTGGTGTCACGTTCGTCCCATTTCGGTGTAAAGCCTGCCGGCCACAAAGTGATTTCCAGCCACTCCGCTAGATAAGCGTGGAATTATTGATTACCGCGAAATCTGCAGCGACAAGGATTACGGCATATGACTAGTCAGACTGCCTGCTCAAACTAACTAAGAGACTGGTTCCAGCCTCGTAGTGGGAATCAATCTGAGACACATATCCAAATTCCACGCTAGAAAAATTTTAGCCTTTTTGTGTTTATCGTCATCAATGCATTTCTTATCGTTGTCATAAGCGATTTATCTATCCGTGCAAATAATTGAAAATAATGCGCCTGTTTTTAAAATGAATCAATTTACGCAAGTGGTAAAACTATTGTTGCAATAACTATTAGGTGTTGAGCGTTGTCCAAAATAAAAGGCCCGTAAGTTAACTGCTGTTCGTAAGAAGTCTACGCTATAATAGATTTTGTTAAGTAGGGGAGCAAAATAATAGTTAATTGAAGCAGGAGGACGGAAAATGTTTACTTTAAATTTTGATGATAATGCAGTTGCACGGTTAGAAAAGTATTTTAATGACGACTATACAGTACTAATGGATTTCGACGATGGAGTTGGTCCGTTTACAGAACACGGTGCGTCATGCACGCTTGACGTGGCTTTTCGGATTATCATTGTTGCTAAAGATACTGATATCAAGGATTACCAACAAGTTATTAACACTAACTTGGGACCGATGCTTGGTAAGGAATATGCTAATTATGCATTAAATGATGTTATGAAAATCACTTTACAACCAACTTTTAACCGTTGGGAATTGAAGGGTGAGAGCGAAACCATTGATCCTGCACTACAAATCGTGACTAAATACGTGGCCTAGCCGCAAAATAAAACGAGTTTTCGGCGAACCACGAGGTCTCCAAGGTAGTTAGATTTTGGCTAACTTACTTGAAGACCTGTCACTGAAAACTCGTTTTTGTTTATTTAAGTTGAATGGCAAGTGGGCGGGTGCGTTCAATATTGACTAATTGCAAATCAATGAGTTGATTGACGGCTTTGGTCACCGTTGGGGCACTTGTGCCGGTTAACCGCACGAGGCTTTTGATGTCAAAAACTAAATTTGCTGGTCCAAAAATGCTAGCAATTGCAAGTTTGGTATAGATAGTTTCTGGTAGCGCGGTTAACGTGAGTGGGGCAGTTGGTTGTGGATATGCGCTTTTATTTTTAAGTTGGGCTAGTTGTTGGGCTTGTGCTTGTACAACGCCGGTTAAAAAGGTTGTGACAAATTCAGTGAGCTCATGTTCATTAGGCCCCCGATTAGCTAGCTGGAATTCGGTTTCGAGTTGGTCATAAACACTTGTAAGTGCTTGTGCCACCGATAATGCAGTAATTGAATCTGTGATTTGACCAAGTTGATTAGCGATAATCAGCCTACCAGTTAAACAGTTACCATCATAAAAAGGGCGGACTTGTTCGTATAGGTAGTAGGTCATGGCTAGGTTTATTAAGGGATTAGCTTGTGCCGCGGTTTGGCTAAACGCACCAATGTGATTTAAATCATCAGTAATATCAGTAGCGCGGGCACCGACATTGCTAAAACTGTGCGCATCGGTTAGTCCTGGCCAGAGCTGGCGAAATTGTTGGCTACCAAGTTCGCTAACCATTTGCATGCTAGCTAATTGGCGGTATAATTGGTAAACTTCTGGCGCTGCGGTAAAATTACGGAAATGACCATCACTAATTTCACGTAAGCGCATGCGCAGACCTGGGAATTGACGTGGATCTAAATCAGTCGACAATGCAAATTGACGATCGTATTCCGTATCTTGACAGGCTAATAAAAACATTTGCTGGGCAAATGAATCTAAACTTGTTAATAATCGTTGTAGTTGAGCTGATTGAATAAAGATTTGAGCACTCAAGGCTTGAAGTTGTTGTGTTGGCACTACAAAAACTAAGTTGCTTGAAGCCCCAATCATTTCAACTAGGGTCGAAGTAGTAGCCGTGCTAATAGTTCCAGGCATTTGTTGCCGCCTTAGTAACTCGTCTTGGCGGTGCTGGGTATCGGTAATCGCAGCTAAGCGTTGATATTCCATAATTTTTAACCCCCTTATTTAAATGTTTGCACTAAGTGTAAAATATCTTAGTGCTTTGAGCAAGGGAAGTTTAAGCGTTGCGAATCTAGATGGGGCTATTTGAATCTCTCAATCCAAAGAAATTAAGAAGGAGCAATAAAATGGTAGAAAATAAAGATGAACTAATTCAAGGCCTGACACCTGAAAGTTATCGCGTCACGCAAGAAAAGGGCACCGAAGCGCCTTTTGTAAATCAATACGATAACTTCTTTGAGTCGGGAATTTACGTTGATATTGTGGGTGGTCAGCCACTCTTTTCTTCAGCAGCTAAATATGATTCTGGCTGTGGTTGGCCAGCATTTACCAAACCAATCAATAATCGGGAGGTTGCCGAACACCGGGATCAATCATTTGGTATGGAACGCACGGAAGTGACTAGTCGCGATGCACAAAGTCATTTAGGCCACGTTTTCACGGATGGGCCACTTGACCAAGGCGGTTTGCGCTACTGTATTAATTCTGCTGCACTGCGTTTTATTCCGAAGGCAGATATGGTTGCTGAAGGTTATGGCGCCTACCTCGATCAAGTTGAATAATTTAATAGTAAAGATAAAGCGGTCAACGATACTCTCTGGTATCATTGGCCGCTATTATTTTGTTGAAATGTGTGAGTTTTGGACGTCCGGGGTGCCTGTTACCCAACTTATCAGTTACAATAAAGGTAACAAAAAAATTATGCCGTCCAGCGAATATGGCGAATGTGTTCAGGCATGATAGGACTGGCAACACGACTAAAAGCTGATTGCAAAACTAATTGACCATCAGGTTGCTGAATTAAATAACCAGTTTGTTCGTGAATTTCTTCGGAATAAAAAGAATCGTTTGTCTGGACGGTAACCGTTGCGTGACCGTTTAAGGCCAGTTCTAAAAAATCAATAATCTGAAAAGCAGGCATTTGGTTATAGCGATGGATTCGTTTTTTGCGGGCAGGAATGTTCAAAATACGTTTGAAATTCTTCAGATTATTAAAAAATGGGTTGGTGCTGTTAGTGTAAGTATATTCTTGCATGAGGATGACCTTCTTCCATTTAACATGTCTGTTCGTAATTAAGAACATTCGTTTGATTAACTACAGTATACGAACAATTGTTTTAAAAAGCAAACGTAAAAGTGAGGTTGTTTTGTGAAAATAAGAAAAATGCTCCAGCAAGCCTTACCGCTGCATGGGTTTGAACAGTTATTAGGATTTTCTAAAGACCTAGAACAAGCCCGAATAAGATACGAACAATGCGTGTTTGGACCACAAATCGAACAATTTGGTGTTCAAGATGATAAAAACGAATTAATTGCAATTTTTGTAATCAAGCGGGCGCAAAATGGTATTGAAGTTAAATTTGCCTTTATTGTGCACGGGGCGGATAAAACAGCAGTGATGAAACAGCTCGATGAATACGTCAGTGCGAAACGGTATCGACAAGTTAGTGTGGCGTTAGATGAAACCTGGGATAACAAAGTATTACGGGATATGGGTTTTGAACAAGTAGACCAACGATTCGTGAAAATATACCAATATCCGATTTACCTAGTGTTTGGTGGTGGTGGAGCACATGGCGCATTCCAAACCGGGGTGTTTGATGCATTGAAAGCAGCTGAGATTGTGCCCCAAGGAATAATCGGGGTTTCAGTGGGAGCAATCACTGGGATGTCGTTGCAGCATTTGGACAGTACAACGGCACATGAAGTTTGGGGTATGCTGACCACGCAAAAAGTTTACGGAACCGATGAAATTGGGAAAACGCAATCCGAATTCGCCCAAACAATGGCACGTCAGTTAGTAACCCGTGACTATAAATCTAAAGACCAGTTATTTGATTTATTTTTACCGGTTGCCCAAAAAGAGCTAGTTAACCCGATTGTGAAATTTTCATTGATTACGACGGAAACTACCGGATTATTGCAAAAAATAGTTACGGTTGATAAAGATATGACACCTGAAGAATTAACGCAGTGGGTAGTTGCCTCGAGTGCCTTTTTCCCAGTTGTTGAGCCAGTTGAAATTGACGGAAAACGTTATATGGATGGTGGCTACTCCAATGATTTACCAATTCAAGTTGCAATTGAACAAGGGGCCAAAGAAATCTACGCCGTTGATATCCAAGGTCTAGGACGGATTCGCGCGGTTGATTTACCAAGCGATGTCGTGCTGCATCAAATTGAGACTAAATGGGATTTGGGACCATTACTAGATTTTTCACCCACCCAATCAGAGTTTAATATGCGCCTAGGGTGGTTGGAAACCCAAAAATTACTAGGGAAGCTTTATGGGCTACGGTATACATTTGCGTGGCAACCCGATTATGCGCAGGTTTCGTGGGATAACTTGTCCGCATTATTTGCCACGACAGAACTGACGATGCAGATGCAAGGCTTGTTAGGTAGTGAGGCAGTCCGACTCGCATATCAACGGTTACTCGAGCGGTTTGTGGGACAGTCATTGACAACTGATGCTCAAAAAGGGTTAGCGACTTTGGAACTGATTGCGGATTACCTTAAACTGGCACCAGGTAAGGTATATCATCCGGATTACTTTATCGACATACTGACAAGTCGATTTGAACACCAGCGCGATTTAAGTGCCTTTAATTTACCTGAAGGTGAGATTTCGCTAGCATATGCAGTTTTACATCCTGAGACAATTTTGGCAGGGGTCTTCTACACCTTAATGCATAGCCAATTAGAAAAATGAGAAAGCCACGATGTGATTAGCTGATTTCGCTTGAAAAAGGCGCGATTATTCTCTAATAAAAGTCTTAAAATACGCTAAATAATTAATAATAGTACCAATTCTTAGAGAAAAATGTTAATATTAGAAAATGAAAATTAGTAAGAGTGAGGAGTTAGTAAATGAGTAAGATTTTGGTCATTGAAGACGAAAAAAACTTGGCTCGCTTTGTTGAGCTTGAATTACAACATGAAAATTATGAAACTGAAGTCCGCGATAATGGTCGTTCTGGCCTAGAAGCTGCTTTAGAAAATGATTACGATGTTATTTTATTAGATTTAATGTTACCTGAGTTGAGTGGTTTGGAAGTTGCACGGCGTTTACGTGAAGCAAAGAACACCCCAATTATTATGATGACTGCTCGCGATTCAGTAATTGACCGCGTATCAGGTCTCGATTATGGTGCCGATGATTACGTCGTGAAGCCTTTTGCGATTGAAGAATTACTAGCCCGTGTGCGTGCATTACTTCGCCGGATTGATATTGAAACCGAAGCACATGCGCCCCACCAATCAACGGTTAAGTTTAAGGATTTGGTTATCGAAAAGGAAAACCGAATTGTTCGTCGTGGCGATCAAGTGATTAACTTGACGAAGCGTGAATATGAATTGCTCTTAACTTTGATGGAAAACGTCAATGTCGTGCAAGCCCGTGATGATTTATTGAAGCGTGTTTGGGGTTACGAATCAGAAGTTGAAACTAACGTGGTTGATGTTTATGTCCGTTACTTACGGAATAAGATTGATGACCCTGAAAGTGCCCGTTCATACATTCAAACCATTCGTGGTACTGGTTATGTAATGCGGAGCGCCAACTAATTAATTAGGAAAGAGGGCCCGGCGTTTCGTCGAGTCCTTTTTGGTAAAATTATGACAGAAAATAATAAATATCGCCGCTTCTCTGTCAAGTGGAAGTGGGCGTTAGGCACAACCATCGGGGTGTTCGTTGTCTTTGTTGTCTTTGGATTACTGATGTTTCGTGCGTTCACGCAAGATGCACTCGATAATCAAAAGCGTGAAGTCAACAGCGCATTGGAAGCAGTTAACCAGCGTTTCTCGTTAACTGACGCCAATAATTTAACCCTCGATATGGTCGAACCAACTTTGCGACCAAATAATGAAACGCACGTCCGGTCAATTTTGAACGACGAATTAATTTCATCGGTCGCAAGTAAGAATTTTACATTGACGGTGTTTGATAAAAGCGGCGTGCAATTGTTTACTACGCGGAATAATCCAATCCAGATGCAAGGTAAAGCCAAAATTAACGGCAAAAAGCTAGTCAAAGTTGGTAAGCGGAATGTTTTAGTTGGGCGAATACCTGTCCATTCACGGACAACTGATCAAGTTATTGGTTATATTCAAGTAATTGACAGCTTGTCAGATTATCACGTCATGTATGTCAAACTAGTCAATATACTAGTTGTGTTGATTATTCTGGGCTTAATGGCGATTTCTATGTGGGGTTACTTGCTGGCTGATTGGTTCTTGCGACCGGTCGAATACATTAGCAAAACGATTGCAGAAGTTGAAAAAGATCCGCAAACCGTTACCCGTGTGCCTGAAATGGCGCGAAATGATGAATTGTCAGATTTGGCTGATATCTTAAATGAGATGTTGGATCGAATGCAACGATTCATTGACCAGCAATCACAATTCGTAGAAGATGTTTCGCATGAGTTGCGGACACCGGTGGCGATTGTGAAGGGGCACATGGATTTATTGAACCGTTGGGGTAAAGACGATCCACAGATTTTGAATGAATCAATTAGTGCATCATTAGCTGAAATGCAACGGATGGAAACGTTGGTGCAAGAAATGCTGGATTTGACACGGGCTGAACAAACGGAAATTAATTTCCGTCATGAAGCAACCGATGTTCAAGATGTGGTTCACCAAGTTTACAATAATTTCCAGATGATTCATCCGGAATTTAAGTTTAGTTTGGAAGATGATGTGCATGAAGAGACGATTGTATCAATGTATCGTGATCATTTAGAGCAAGTCTTGATAATTCTTTCAGACAATGCGGTAAAATATACTCAAGAGCGTAAGGAAATTCATTTTTCAATGTCACGGACGGCTAAAGAAGTTCAAGTTGCTGTACAAGATTTTGGTGAAGGAATTTCACCGGAAAATGCAGCCCGCGTCTTTGATCGTTTTTACCGTGTCGATAAAGCCCGTTCACGGGAAAAAGGCGGTAATGGTCTGGGCTTGAGTATTGCGCAGAAGTTGATTGAAGGCTATGGCGGCTCGATTAATTTGGAAAGCTCGGAAGGGCACGGTTCAATTTTCCGGATTACGTTGCCAGTTGTAACCTTGGATGAAATGCGAAATAATCAACAATAAATTGATACTTCGTTTTGGAGGTTTTAATATGACAAATAAAGCATATCGAATACAAGTATGGGGTAGAGTTCAAGGTGTTGGATTCCGCTGGAGTGCGATTCGCGTGGCAAACTCATTGAAAATTACTGGGTGGGTACAGAATCAACCGGATGGCTCGGTGTTGTTAGAAGCAACAGGACCAGAAGCTAAATTACATGATTTTGTGACGATTATCAAAAATTCACCTAGTCCAGCGGGACATGTTGATCGGTTTGAAATTGAAGAAATTGCTCCAGAAGTGTACACGGATTTTAAAGCCCGCTACTAAAATGCTATCCATAAGAGGTGGAATTGTGAGGTATTTTCACATCTTTGGATGTTAGATAACAAAAGTGAAATCAAACGGGATTGGACGAATTTTGTTCTAGTCCCGTTTTTGCGTTATTATAGAAAACAAAGTATCACATAAGGGAGGGTAAATGATGATTTATGTTGTGAGTGATTTACATTTTTTCCATGCTGACTTATTAACGTCGCAGCATTTTGCGCCAAGGCCATTTGGGACGGTTGAAAATATGCATAAAACCATAATTGAAAATTGGAATGCGCGCGTTACTCCAACGGATACCGTGTATCATCTTGGGGATATCGCGATGTTGAATCGTAAGCCAAGTGAAAGTAATCCAATGATTCTGGAAGTATTGAATCAATTAAATGGGCATTTAGTACTAATTAAAGGTAATCATGATAGTCGGTCGTTGTTTAAATATTTAGCAACGAACAACTACGCGTTAGATGATGGCAAAGTAAAGTTTAGTTTTGAAGATGTGGGGACATACTTTAAGCTGAACCACTATCAGTTCTATTTAACACATTACCCCATGTTATTTGGGGTTAACCAGAACTTGATTAATCTGCATGGGCACATTCATAACGCAACCGTACCCATCAAAGAAAATCTGAATGTGGGAATTGATAGTCCAGAAAAAGACTACTTACAGACGCCAATCCCATTTGGAGCGCCCTTTAGCGAGGCAGAAATCTTTGAAATGATTCAAGGCAAGCGTGACGATTTTGCTAAACGCCGTTAACTTTCTGCAATTGGCAAGGGTGACGCCAAATCAAAAGTCTGGATAGTAATACGCAAACACGTTGAACTATTCAATATATGAATGCAAATAAAAAAGTTCACATTACCTTGATGTATGTGAACTTTTTTATATTGAAGTGTGATTGATTAAATTTCAGTATCCGTGTCAGCTTCTTTTTTTGCAAGCTCACTAGGCATAGTATGTTTCTTACGTAATTGGCTCTTAAGTGCACTAACAACTGCGGGAATAGCAGTCACGATAACAATCCCAATAATTACGGCTGAGAAGTGTTCTTTAACAAATGGAATGTTACCAAAGAAGTAACCAGCACCAGTTGCCAAAATCGTCCAAGTTGTGGCTCCAATGACAGAGTACTTGATGAATCGTTTATATGGTAAGCCAGAACCACCTGCAACGAATGGTGCAAAAGTCCGAATGATTGGCATATAACGAGCCAAGATAATTGCTACGGCACCATGCTTTTCAAAGAAGTGTTCAGCTTCTTCAATTGATTCTTTCTTAATGAAGCGACCGAAGAAGTGGTGATTCATCATCGCTTTACCAACGTGTTTACCAATATAGAAGTTCAAAGAGTCACCAGTTAACGCAGCAACCCAGAATAGGAAAGCGAATAAGAATGGATCAAGACCATATTGTGGATTAGCGCTAATTGCTCCAGCGGCAAACAGTAGTGAATCCCCTGGGAGGAATGGCATAATGACCGCTCCAGTTTCAATGAAAATCACGGCAAACAAAATCAAGTAAGTCCATGAACCGAATGTATTAACGATGTTCACAATGTGGTCATCGATGTGTAAGATAAAATCAAATAGAAAACCCATAAGTATATTTTTCTCTCCCAAAACTTTTTTATTAATCTGAGAGTAGTTTACCAGATTTTTACACGATAATTTGTTACACTTATGTAAATCACAAAAAAATCACATTTAGAGGTATGATAAATTATGGACTATCCACAACTTGATCCAGCCAATGCAGCTGGTCCTAAAGCAACTTTGCACACTAACCACGGTGATATTGAAGTTGTCTTATTCCCAACGCAAGCACCTAAAGCCGTTGAAAACTTTATTGGTCACGCTAAAGCCGGTTACTTTGATGGTACGATTTTCCACCGAATTATTAAAGACTTCATGATCCAAGGTGGCGATCCTGAAGGAACTGGTTTTGGTGGCGAATCAATCTGGGGTCATGCATTTGAAGATGAATTCTCAGATGATTTGTTTAACTTGAACGGTGCCCTTTCAATGGCGAATGGTGGACCATTTACAAATGGATCACAATTCTTCATTGTGCAAGCATCACAAATGCCAGCAAACTTTGCGTCTCAATTAAAAGCCGCAAACTACCCAGACGAAGTTGTTGAAGCATATGGCACTAAGGGTGGTACTCCATGGCTTGACCACAAGCACACTGTGTTTGGTCAAGTAGTTACGGGGATGGATAAGGTCAACGAAATTGCAACTGTAAAGACTGACTATGCTGATAAGCCAGTAGACGATGTTGTAATCGAAAGCATCGATATTACTGAATAATCTACTATATAGAAGTACAACTCAGAATTATACGAGTTGTGCTTCTTTTTTTGGCCCCAATATGTGTAGTTAGGTTCCGAATATATAGAAAGAAGACATCGGTGGTGTGTTACTGCGCAATGACATTACGAAGCACTATCTTGCTTAAGTGGTTATGGATTGTAAAATCTGCTACATAGATGGCCTAATGGATTAATTAACGAGTTATTGCTGGGCAGAAATTTTGACGGGATTAATTAGCATTTTATAGTGGGAACGGGTATACTGTTTCTTGATGAAAGCATAGCTGGAAATAGCCAGCACTAAATTAAAGATACAATAGACATAGGTTCTATAGAAAGGATGGTTAGCTGTGACAGAGTATCGTATCGGGATGCATGTCCGGGGACGTGTGACTGGAATTCAACCATATGGTGCGTTCGTTAGCTTAGATGAACATCACCAAGGATTAATTCATATTTCTGAGTGTAAATATGGTTTTGTTGGTAGTATCACTGACATTTTACATGTCGGCCAGGTAATTGATGTTGTTGTTTTGGATATTGATGAATATACGCAAAAGATTAGTTTGTCATTGCGCTGCATTGAAACGCCACATGCTTCGACAGTTAAAAGAGTTGACGTTGGATATGTTCGGAAGCACTACTGGACAAAACGTAGTGCTGAGATTGGTTTCAAACCAATTGCACAACAGTTGGATGGGTGGAAAGAAGAAGCACTCGAAAATATTACAAAGTAGGCACTTTATTGGTGCAGTATCGTTAGAAGGGAATTGCTTATTATGTCAATTGTTGCAGGAACCATTGCGGTCATTCAAGATGGAATGCCATATTACTTAGTAGTAAATAATGATAATCACTATGATTTTTTCACAGCCAAGATGCATGCACATGAAGGTGATACTGCCTTAGGAGCATTACTTGCAGCGATGGAACCACATTTTGTCATCGATGACTTACGATTAGATGAATTAACAAGCGTTACAATCAATGACAAGTTGAGTTCATTGTTTGTATTTACAACAACAGATTTTGCAGAGGTGCAATTGGATAGTACTAATTTTGAATTTGTCCAAGCATCAGGATTGCACTCATTATTAGAAACTGTAGATATGGGAACTGCACCGCAGTTACTTTAGTCTATGAAAAAAGATCAATACGTTATAAAAGACTTCAAATGCCAGTAGGTCGTTTGAAGTCTTTTATATTTACAGAATGATATTGTAGTTTTAGAACATGCAGCTAGTATCGGTAGCGGGTGAAATGCTGATATATCAAGGTGTTAGTCAATAACCGTCGGCCAGGGTGGATCACAAAGGATAAAAATGTCGGAATTGTTCATTTTTTATGCTTGCGTTTTTTTAATCGTGATGATAATATTAAATAGTTGTGAAAGCAATGAAGCGGTTACACAGTTAAAATTAATTGAAATTAATGATTGACATCTACTTGTGTAATTGATAAGATATTAAAGTTGTCAGTTGGTTCAAACGAATCAAACGGCACGAAAAAATAATTTAAATTAGTTGTTGACTTTCATAAGTCAAACGAGTAATATAAATAAACGTTGCTGCTACTTATGCAGCACGGTAGATCTTTGAAAACTGAATAAAGTTTTGACAATCAAATGATGTAAGGGTCTTAGATTTTGAATCTAAGATGTACAGATTTGCAAAAGTCAATTTCGCAAATAAATTGAATCAATTACCTCCCCGGTAATTGATTCAGGATAACAAAAGAGTCATCAAGACTCAATTTTAAATTGAGAGTTTGATCCTGGCTCAGGATGAACGCTGGCGGCGTGCCTAATACATGCAAGTCGAACGGACTGTGGTGATTATGATCGAAGAGCTTGCTCGGAGAGATTGATCACAATGCAGTCAGTGGCGAACGGGTGAGTAACACGTGGGAAACCTACCTCTTAGCAGGGGATAACATTTGGAAACAGATGCTAATACCGTATAACAATTAGAACCGCATGGTTCAAGTTTAAAAGATGGTTATGCTATCACTAAGAGATGGTCCCGCGGCGTATTAGCTAGATGGTGAGGTAATGGCTCACCATGGCAATGATACGTAGCCGAGTTGAGAGACTGATCGGCCACATTGGGACTGAGACACGGCCCAAACTCCTACGGGAGGCAGCAGTAGGGAATCTTCCACAATGGACGAAAGTCTGATGGAGCAACGCCGCGTGTGTGATGAAGGCTTTCGGGTCGTAAAACACTGTTATAAGAGAAGAACGTCAGTGAGAGTAACTGTTCATTGAGTGACGGTATCTTATCAGAAAGGGACGGCTAAATACGTGCCAGCAGCCGCGGTAATACGTATGTCCCAAGCGTTATCCGGATTTTGGGCGTAAAGCGAGCGCAGGCGGTTATTTAAGTCTGATGTGAAAGCCTACGGCCTCAACCGTAGATTGCATCGGAAACTGGATAACTTGAGTGCAGTAGAGGAGAGTGGAACTCCATGTGTAGCGGTGAAATGCGTAGATATATGGAAGAACACCAGTGGCGAAGGCGGCTCTCTGGACTGTAACTGACGCTGAGGCTCGAAAGTGTGGGTAGCAAACGGGATTAGATACCCCGGTAGTCCACACCGTAAACGATGAATGCTAGTTGTTAGAGGGTTTCCGCCCTTTAGTGACGCAGCTAACGCATTAAGCATTCCGCCTGGGGAGTACGACCGCAAGGTTGAAACTCAAAGGAATTGACGGGGGCCCGCACAAGCGGTGGAGCATGTGGTTTAATTCGAAGCAACGCGAAGAACCTTACCAGGTCTTGACATCCCTTGACACTCCTAGAGATAGGACGTTCCCTTCGGGGACAAGGTGACAGGTGGTGCATGGTTGTCGTCAGCTCGTGTCGTGAGATGTTGGGTTAAGTCCCGCAACGAGCGCAACCCTTATTACTAGTTGCCAGCATTAAGTTGGGCACTCTAGTGAGACTGCCGGTGACAAACCGGAGGAAGGTGGGGATGACGTTCAAATTCATCATGCCCCTTATGACCTGGGCTACACACGTGCTACAATGGATGGTACAACGAGTCGCAAAGTCGCGAGGCTAAGCTAATCTCTTAAAGCCATTCTCAGTTCGGATTGTAGTCTGCAACTCGACTACATGAAGTCGGAATCGCTAGTAATCGCGGATCAGCACGCCGCGGTGAATACGTTCCCGGGCCTTGTACACACCGCCCGTCACACCATGAGAGTTTGTAACACCCAAAGTCGGTGGGGTAACCTTCGGGAGCCAGCCGCCTAAGGTGGGATAGATGATTAGGGTGAAGTCGTAACAAGGTAGCCGTAGGAGAACCTGCGGCTGGATCACCTCCTTTCTAAGGATAATACGGAAACTTACACATTTGTCAAAACTTTATTTAGTTTTGAGAGGTCTACTCTCAAACTTGTTCTTTGAAAACTGAATACTATCATTTAAATTAATTAATCAATTCAATTTTTAATATTTATATTATTAAATTGAGCCGAGAACATCGCGTTTTTTTGAGTTTTAAAACAATAGTTTTATCTCGCTTTAAAGGTCAACTAACAAGTTGACCGCTCAAAAATTAACCGTATCGAAAGATACTAGGTTAAGTTAATAAGGGCGCATGGTGGATGCCTTGGCACTAGGAGCCGATGAAGGACGGGACTAACACCGATATGCTTCGGGGAGCTGTAAGTAAGCTTTGATCCGGAGATTTCCGAATGGGGAAACCCAATTACGTGAGTAATTATCACCTGCTGAATATATAGGCAGGATGAAGGTAGACGTTGTGAACTGAAACATCTCATTAGCAACAGGAATAGAAAGAAAAATCGATTCCGGTAGTAGCGGCGAGCGAAATCGGAAGAGCCCAAACCTAGAAGCTTGCTTCTAGGGTTGTTAGGACAGAACATTGGAGTTACCAAGTTATAACATAGATGAATCAACTGGGAAGTTGAGCTAGAGAGGGTGATAGCCCCGTAATCGAAATGTTATAGCCTCCGTTCTGGATCCTGAGTACGGCGGAGCACGTGAAATTCCGTCGGAATCCGCGGGGACCATTCCGCAAGGCTAAATACTCCCTAGTGACGATAGTGAACAGTACCGTGAGGGAAAGGTGAAAAGCACCCGGAAGGGAGTGAAATAGTTCCTGAAACCATGTGCTTACAAATAAGTTAGAGCCCGTTAATGGGTGATAGCGTGCCTTTTGTAGAATGAACCGGCGAGTTACGATAACATGCAAGGTTAAGGTGGAAAGACCGGAGCCGTAGCGAAAGCGAGTCTGAAATGGGCGAATATAGTATGTTGTTGTAGACCCGAAACCAGGTGACCTACCCATGTGCAGGATGAAGGTGCGGTAAAACGCACTGGAGGTCCGAACCCGTGTCTGTTGAAAAAGGCTGGGATGACGTGTGGGTAGCGGTGAAATTCCAAACGAACTTGGAGATAGCTGGTTCTCTCCGAAATAGCTTTAGGGCTAGCCTCGGAATTAGAATCACGGAGGTAGAGCACTGTTTGGACTAGGGGCCCATCTCGGGTTACCAAATTCAGATAAACTCCGAATGCCGTTGATTTATGTCCGGGAGTCAGACGATGAGTGATAAGATCCACCGTCGAAAGGGGAACAGCCCAGACCGCCAGTTAAGGTCCCTAAATATATGTTAAGTGGAAAAGGATGTGGAGTTGCATAGACAACTAGGATGTTGGCTCAGAAGCAGCCACCATTTAAAGAGTGCGTAATAGCTCACTAGTCGAGTGATTCTGCGCCGAAAATGTACCGGGGCTAAACATATTACCGAAACTGCGGGTGCCACGTAAGTGGCGCGATAGGAGAGCGTTCTAAGGGCAATGAAGCTAGACCGTGAGGACTGGTGGAGCGCTTAGAAGTGAGAATGCCGGTATGAGTAGCGAAAGACAGGTGAGAATCCTGTCCACCGAATGACTAAGGTTTCCTGGGGAAGGCTCGTCCTCCCAGGGTTAGTCGGGACCTAAGGCGAGGGCCGAGAGGCGTAGTCGATGGATAACAGGTTGATATTCCTGTAACCAGGTGTATTTGTTTGAACAATGGAGGGACGCAGAAGGATAATGAATGCGCACTGCTGGATATGTGCGTTTAAATCGTAAGTCTTGATAAGAGTCAAATGCTTTTATCTTCAAGGACAAGCGATGATGAGGACCGAAATTTAAGTAGGGAAGTTCATGATTTCACGCTGCCGAGAAAAGCTTCTAGTTAGAATACATTTGCCCGTACCGCAAACCGACACAGGTAGTCGAGGAGAGAATCCTAAGGTGTGCGAGAGAACTCTCGTTAAGGAACTCGGCAAAATGACCCCGTAACTTCGGGAGAAGGGGTGCTGACCGCAAGGTCAGCCGCAGTGAATAGGCCCAGGCGACTGTTTATCAAAAACACAGGTTTCTGCAAAATCGTAAGATGACGTATAGGGGCTGACGCCTGCCCGGTGCTGGAAGGTTAAAAGGATGGCTTAGCTTCGGCGAAGGTCAGAATTGAAGCCCCAGTAAACGGCGGCCGTAACTATAACGGTCCTAAGGTAGCGAAATTCCTTGTCGGGTAAGTTCCGACCCGCACGAAAGGCGTAACGATCTGGGCACTGTCTCAACGAGAGACTCGGTGAAATTTAAATACCCGTGAAGATGCGGGTTACCCGCGACAGGACGGAAAGACCCCATGGAGCTTTACTGTAGCTTGATATTGAGTGTTTGTGCAGCTTGTACAGGATAGGTAGGAGCCGTAGAAATCGGGACGCTAGTTTCGATTGAGGCGTTGGTGGGATACTACCCTCGCTGTATGACCACTCTAACTCACACCACTAATCGTGGTGGAAGACAGTGTCTGGCAGGCAGTTTGACTGGGGCGGTCGCCTCCTAAAAGGTAACGGAGGCGCCCAAAGGTTCCCTCAGAATGGTTGGAAATCATTCGTAGAGTGTAAAGGCATAAGGGAGCTTGACTGTGAGACTGACTAGTCGAGCAGGTACGAAAGTAGGGCTTAGTGATCCGGTGGTTCCGCATGGAAGGGCCATCGCTCAACGGATAAAAGCTACCCTGGGGATAACAGGCTTATCTCCCCCAAGAGTCCACATCGACGGGGAGGTTTGGCACCTCGATGTCGGCTCATCGCATCCTGGGGCTGTAGTCGGTCCCAAGGGTTGGGCTGTTCGCCCATTTAAAGCGGTACGCGAGCTGGGTTCAGAACGTTCGTGGAGACAGTTTTCGGTCCCTATCCGTCGCGGGCGCAGGAAATTTGAGAGGAGCTGTCCTTAGTACGAGAGGACCGGGATGGACATACCTCTGGTGTACCAGTTGTTCCGCCAGGAGCATCGCTGGGTAGCTATGTATGGATGAGATAAACGCTGAAAGCATCTAAGTGTGAAACTCGCCTCGAGATGAGATTTCCCATTTCTTTATGAAAGTAAGACCCCTCAAAGATGATGAGGTAGATAGGTTAGAAGTGGAAGTGCAGTGATGCATGGAGCGGACTAATACTAATCGGTCGAGGACTTAACCACGAAGTGGTGTCCGGTAAGGTTAATTAAGTAATAAATGATAGTATTCAGTTTTGAGAGATTAAGTTTCATATTTCTCATGAAAAAATAAGTGTGGTGGCGATAGCGCAGAAGATACACCTGTTTCCATGCCGAACACAGAAGTTAAGCTCTGTAGCGCCAAAAGTAGTTGGGGGATCGCTCCCTGCGAGGATAGGACGTCGCCATGCTTTATATTTTTTCGGAAGATTAGCTCAGTTGGGAGAGCGTCTGCCTTACAAGCAGAGGGTCACAGGTTCGAGCCCTGTATCTTCCATTGAGCCGGTAGCTCAGTTGGTAGAGCAACGGACTTTTAATCCGTGGGTCGCGGGTTCGAGCCCCGCCCGGCTCATATCGAGTTGAAAAACTTGATATGATGTATTAAAATTTAATAGTATTACGCCGACTTAGCTCAGCTGGCAGAGCATCGCTCTTGTAAAGCGAGGGTCGAAGGTTCGAATCCTTTAGTCGGCACTTCTTGCGAAAGTAGTTCAGTGGTAGAACATCACCTTGCCATGGTGGGGGTCGCGGGTTCGAATCCCGTCTTTCGCTTTGTGTCAATTCACAATGGTTTTTGCCGGGGTGGCGGAATTGGCAGACGCACAGGACTTAAAATCCTGCGGTGAGTGATCACCGTACCGGTTCGATCCCGGTCCTCGGCATTTATTATGCACCTATAGCGCAATTGGATAGAGTGTCTGACTACGAATCAGAAGGTTGCAGGTTCGACTCCTGCTAGGTGCATTGAATAATTTTTATTATTCATATTTTAAATAGTTTTTTCGGGAAGTAGCTCAGCTTGGTAGAGCACCTGGTTTGGGACCAGGGGGTCGCAGGTTCGAATCCTGTCTTCCCGATAGATAGTCTTAGGATTATCTAATTCGCGGTGTAGCTCAGCTGGCTAGAGCGTCCGGTTCATACCCGGGAGGTCGAGGGTTCGATCCCCCCCGCCGCGATTAGACTCACATACCACGGACCTTTAGCTCAGTTGGTTAGAGCCGACGGCTCATAACCGTCTGGTCGTAGGTTCGAGTCCTACAAGGTCCATCTAATATTTTTTAATGTTAGTAGGCTCTTATAGTTTTATGGAGGATTACCCAAGTCTGGCTGAAGGGAATGGTCTTGAAAACCATCAGGTCGGGAAACCGGCGCGAGAGTTCGAATCTCTCATCCTCCTTTAAACAATTACTTAATGTAGTTGTTAATTTAATATTATCGCGGGATGGAGCAGTCTGGTAGCTCGTCGGGCCCATAACCCGAAGGTCGTTGGTTCAAATCCAGCTCCCGCAATTGGTCGCATGGTATAGTTGGTTATTACGCCCGCCTGTCACGCGGGAGATCACGGGTTCGAGTCCCGTTGTGACCGTTGCAACATTTTAAAAGCACTATGGCTCTGTAGCTCAGTTGGTAGAGCAATGGATTGAAGCTCCATGTGTCGGCGGTTCGATTCCGTCCAGCGCCATTTAAGAAATTTATTTCTTAAAATTTAATGTAATAATGCGAATGTAGTTCAATGGTAGAACGCTAGCCTTCCAAGCTCGATACGCGGGTTCGATTCCCGTCATTCGCTTTATGGGCCTATAGCTCAGCTGGTTAGAGCGCACGCCTGATAAGCGTGAGGTCGATGGTTCGAGTCCATTTAGGCCCATACTAAATTCGAGCGATACGTTGAAAACGTACGTGTAGCTTGGTTTTGGGGAAGTACTCAAGTGGCTGAAGAGGCGCCCCTGCTAAGGGTGTAGATCGGGAAACCGGTGCGAGAGTTCGAATCTCTCCTTCTCCGTTCAATCGAAAGGTTGACAGGTTCATAATTTTTAATTGTTTTGTCCCGTTGGTCAAGTGGTTAAGACACCGCCCTTTCACGGCGGTAACATGGGTTCGAATCCCGTACGGGACATCGCAAAATATTTTATATTTTGCTTCATAGCTTTTGGAGGATTACCCAAGTCTGGCTGAAGGGAATGGTCTTGAAAACCATCAGGTCGGGAAACCGGCGCGAGAGTTCGAATCTCTCATCCTCCTTGGACAATTACTTTGTAGTTGTTAACTTAATATTATCGCGGGATGGAGCAGTCTGGTAGCTCGTCGGGCCCATAACCCGAAGGTCGTTGGTTCAAATCCAGCTCCCGCAATATTCTAAAAGATAGGCTTAGGTCTATCTTTTTTCGTATCTAAAATAGTTTTTTTAGTGGGCACAAATGGCGTTAACATTTGAGAAGTGCTACGTTTAGTTGACAGTTAGTTAAGAAGTGCTTTAGACAGTGGATTTCTTACGCCGTTGGGCTGGATTTTTGGTATAATTATTAACTAGTTAAGTTGTCTT
This sequence comes from Periweissella cryptocerci, assembly GCF_004358325.1. Classification (NCBI taxonomy): domain Bacteria; kingdom Bacillati; phylum Bacillota; class Bacilli; order Lactobacillales; family Lactobacillaceae; genus Periweissella; species Periweissella cryptocerci. The sequence goes on from NZ_CP037940.1 coordinate 2,347,459, forward strand.
AGTTGGAGCGGTAATTTGCCAACTAGTACAGTTCGAATATTTAGGTTCAAATAGATTTGCAAAGTATAATGAGCTATGAGGGAGAGTATTATGCAATTACGCCAGAACTTGTATCGACGACACCATATTGTAAGTCGATGGTTAATTACCATTGGAATTATATTAGTTATCGTTATTGGCGTGCTGATTATCTTTGGTAAAGCGCTGAGCCCAGCACGTAACGCGCGTGAAAAGTACGAACCGATAGCTGCTAAAGTAGGGCTTACGGAGCCAAGCGATTTCTTAGTTTCAAAAAGAAATACCGTGTATTATTCAGTTATTGGTGAGAATAAAAAGAAACAACAGATTGCAGTGATTATGCCGGCACAAAAGAAACCTAATCCAAAAGCTGCAACAACCGTAATGTTGAAAGATGGTTTGAGTTATCAGCAGGTGGTTAACCGAGTATGGGCAGAATATAAGCCTAAAAAGGTCTTATCGATTGGTTTAACCTTGTATAAGGGATATCCGGCATGGGATGTTTCATTTACTAATCAAAAAAATAACCTTAATTTTGTAACGTTACAATTTACGGATGGTAAAGAGTTAAAATTGATTCAAAACTTGTAAAAAGGTTAGGTGACAATATGGTACTGTACAAGAATCTGGGTGATCGGGTCAATCTGGTGGTCTTTGTTGCTTAGGTGATAAAGACCCGAAAATTTTGACCATCGCAGGGATTTATGCTATTTTAAGCTGGAGCAGGAAATTTCTGGTTATAAGCATACTGATCGTAACCGAATAAAGAAACTATTGAGTTTGATTTATATAACGAATTTATAAAGGATATAAAAAACATGGAAACTATTAATATTATTGATGCTGGTAAACACGTTGATGAAGAAGTTGTCATTGGCGCATGGTTAACTAACAAACGTTCAAGCGGAAAGATTGCTTTCTTGCAATTGCGTGATGGCACGGCTTATTTCCAAGGTGTTGTGGTGAAGGCAAAAGTTGGTGATGAAATTTTTGAACTTGCTAAGGAATTGAAGCAAGAAAGTTCAATTAAAATTACGGGGACGATTCATGAAGATGCGCGTTCGCACTTTGGTTATGAAATTGAAGTCTCTGCCATTGAATTGATTGGTGATTCTGATGAATACCCAATTACACCAAAGGAACACGGAACAGAATTCTTGATGGACAACCGTCACTTATATCTCCGTCACCAAAAGCCATTCGCAATCATGAAGATTCGTAACGAAATTATTCGTGCGACTTACGAATTCTTTAACCAAGAAGGCTTTACTAAGTTAGATGCACCAATCCTGACTGGTTCAGCACCAGAAGGTACAACAGAATTGTTTGAAACGGATTACTTCGGACAACCAGCTTTCTTATCCCAAACTGGTCAATTATACGCTGAAGCCGGTGCAATGGCCTATGGTAAGGTATTTACTTTTGGCCCAACGTTCCGGGCAGAAAAGTCAAAAACCCGTCGTCACTTAACTGAATTTTGGATGATTGAACCAGAAATGGCTTGGACAACCCAAGAAGAAAGTCTTGAAGTTCAAGAACGTTACATTGCATTCTTGGTACAAAATGTTATTGATCACAACGCCTACGAATTGAAGTTGTTAGACCGTGATATCGAAACGTTGCGTAAGTACACACAATTACCATTCCCACGCGTGTCATATGATGATGCTGTTAAGTTACTGCAAGAAAATGATTTTGATATTGAATGGGGTGTTGATTTTGGTTCACCAGAAGAAACTTTCTTGGCAAATCACTTCGACAAGCCAGTCTTTATCTTAAACTACCCTAAGGCAATTAAGGCGTTTTACATGAAGCGGCACCCATTGCGCGATGATGTTGTTATTTCAGCTGATTTGCTTGCACCAGAAGGTTATGGTGAAATTATCGGTGGTTCAGAACGTGATACCGATTATGATTACTTGAAGGCGCGGATTGAAGAACAAGGCTTGAGCTTGGACGAATATGAATGGTACTTGGATTTACGTAAGTATGGTTCAGTACCTCACTCAGGATTCGGTCTTGGACTTGAACGTGCAGTTACGTGGATTACTGGTATTGAACACATTCGTGAAGCAATTCCATTCCCACGCACAATTAACCGTTTACGCCCATAATATTAAAATTACATCAAAAAAGATTAGCCAATTGGTTAATCTTTTTTTCGTGGATTACTATCGTGAATCTGGCAAATTTAAGTAAAACAGCAGGTGGTGAGTGGAGCGAACATAAAATTGCCTTGCAACTATGGTTTGGATTGATATGATGTACAATGGAATAAAGATATTGTACAAAAGGGGTGTACCTAAATGGATCAACCAAAAATTGAAGAATACATTCACGCCGGCGAAACGACCGTTAACAATTATCTGTTGTTACGTTATGCCGAATTAGGAATGACCAATGAACAGTTTTTAATTTACTTACAAGCTAAGCGGATTTTAGATCAAGGTGGGACGTTCCCAGATTTGCAAGCAATTGCGAATACGTTACATTTAACGCAAAATACAGTGGCTAACGACCTGAATGGATTAATTCAACAAGGGTTAGCCGAGTTAACGAATAGTAAGAATGCCAATGGGCAAACGATTGAAAAATTATCATTTGATGGGCTAATTCGCAGACTGTTAGATTTACCCCAAACTGAATTACCAGTTACTACGGCAGCTATCAGTGCGCCGGGTTCAAAAAATGCTCGACAAGAAGTATTCGCAACTGTTGAGAGTGAATTCCGGCGCCCACTATCGTCATTTGAATTACAAACTGTGGGGAAGTGGTTGGATGAAGAACATTTCACGCCGGAAATGATTTTATTGGCCTTAAAGGAAGCTGTTTTGAATGGGGTCTATAATTTCAAATACATTCAACAAATCCTAGTTAATTGGCAACAAAACAATATTCGTACTGCGGCTGAAGTTGAAAGGCATCGCAGTGAACGCAAATTGCAGATGGGTAAGAATAATAATCAAAAAAATGGTAAACCACAAATTCGGATTCACGAAATACCGTTAGTGGACATTTTTCACCCTGAAAATAATTAACACATCACACAATTGTATTTTTTGGAAAATTAGTGAATTGTCTGGCTTCAAAAATAAAGCTGTTAAGCAAGCCCAGCGCGCTAATTATACGTATGCGGGAAAATACCTACTAAGTATATTTAAAACGTGTAGGCGGCTTGTTTAGTGGCAAAACGAGGCTTTGATCTGCTTAGGTGTTCTGAATAAATTTTTTAATAATATTTACAATTATCAAAAACCCCAACTACTACCTTTTGAAGGAGTAATTGGGGTTTTATTTTTAAATTTTTTATATTAGCTTATTGAGCTAAGTAGCCACCATCAACTACAAATTCTGAACCAGTTGCAAATTTTGATTCTTCTGATGCAAGGTAGACACAGATGTGGGCGATATCTGAAGGTTCGCCGATGTGTCCCATTGGTGTTTGAGTACGTTGTGATTGGGCTTCTTCAGCACCTGGAAGGGCATCAACAAGTGGAGTCTTGATGTAACCAGGGTGAACAGTGTTACAACGAACTTCTAAGTCGTTCAAGGCACAGTGCAAGGCAACTGACTTAGACATAATCCGTACGCCACCCTTAGATGCATTGTAAGCAGCCAAGCTAGGATCACCAACGAAACCTTCGATTGATGACATGTTGATGATTGAAGCACCACCATTGTTCTTCATTTCTTGAACACCGTACTTAGTACCCAAGAATACACCATCCATGTTAACTGACATCAATGCGCGGTATTCTTCAAAAGTAGTATCTTCGATATTCTTACCAAGGGCGACACCAGCATTGTTAACAACAACGTTAGCAGTACCGAACCATTCCTTAGTTTGCTTGAACAAATCAATCCAGCCTTGCTCATCTGAAGCATCATGTTGTACGAAACGAGCAACTGATTCGTCACCAATTTCCTTAAGCGCTTCTTCACCAACAGCTTGGCGACGACCAGTGATAACCACCTTAGCACCTTGCTTTACGAATTCTTGAGCAACGCCCAAGCCAATTCCGAGTGTTCCACCAGTAACAATTGCAACTTTTCCTTCTAAACGTCCAGTCATGTAATAAATTCCTCCAAAATAGATAGTGTGTTTTAAAATTTGTGTTACTTACACCTTAACAGATATTTTTGGAAGCGTTTCCATATTCACGCAAAAACTACACAAACTTTGCGTTTTATTCACAAATCGAGCGGTGATTAGTTATAGATATAAGTCTTGGGTGATAGATAAACTAAGTATTTATAATATATTATGACAATCTTGTATCAGAACGAGCTAAACAATTGTCGTGTCGCGATGAGGGTGCTACACTACAAAGATACATTTATTTTATTTAGCATTTATTGGAGGGTTATATGGATTATCCACTTATGACACGTCTCGTGGCAGAATTTTTCGGGACAATGTTACTTGTATTGTTAGGTAATGGGGCGGTTGCTAACGTTGACCTAGCGAATACTAAAGGCCACCACGGTGGTTGGATTTTGATTGGTTTAGGTTATGGGATTGGGGTTATGGTACCAGCCATGATGTTCTCAACTATTTCTGGGAGCCAAATCAATCCGGCATTTACAATTGGTTTAGCAGTTTCTGGGATGTTCCCATGGAATGAAGTGTTGCCATATATCACGGCACAAATGCTTGGGGCTATGGTTGGTCAACTATTAGTGGTTGCAGCGTACAAGCCATACTATGACAAAACGACTGATACTTTAGCAGTGTTGGGAACTTTTGCCACTACTGATGCGGCCAAGAGTCACTTTAATGGTTTCGTTAATGAATTTATCGGAACCTTTGTCTTGGTCTTTGGTGCCTTAGGGATGACTGCTGACAAGATTGACGCGCGAGTTGATTCAGTTGCTTTAGGATTCTTAGTTATGACTTTGGTCATCTCACTTGGTGGCCCAACTGGTCCTGGTTTGAACCCCGCTCGTGACTTAGGTCCTCGGATTGTGCACTCATTGTTCCCTTTGAAACATAAAGAAGATTCACACTGGCACTATGCATTAGTCCCAGTGGTTGCACCAATCCTTGGTGGTATTTTAGCTACTGAACTTTGGAAATTGTTTTTCATTAAATAAGCACAGTTATTAAAAAGGCGCCATTTCTCATTAATTTAGAGAAATGGTGCCTTTTGTGTATGCTGAGTCAAATTATTACCGAATTTTTTCATAAATCGGAATTAGGGTACGCAGCGTTTCAAGTAGAAGCGTGTTTAACTGTTCAGTTCCAATGAGTGCATCGGTGCGCTTGATTACACGGCCAACAAGCAATTCGCTATGTTTACGTGTGGCAAAAAGGGTTAACAGGTGCTCAAGGTTGGTGGGATTGAGTGGGACAATCGTTTCTTCCATGTGGTTCCCAGTAATTTGAAAGTCTGACGGAAGTGCCGTTATATCGGCAGAAATTGCCTGCATTTTTTGAACTAATTCGGGAGTTTTTGCTTTAGCGTCTTCAAGGACGGCTAAATAGATAAAAATACAATCGTGCCACATGCCTAGTTGAAAGTGGGGCATCATTTTGTAACCACGCTTATTGGGGGCAATCCCCATCCATGTGACATCTGGTGGGTAAACAGTACGCCGAGCGTGTTTAGCTACATGGGCATACCAATCCTGTTGGCCGGTATTTAAGAGCGTAACGGCTTGGACCCCAAACTCGCTAAATTTAGGATCAATCACCGCCCGAATTTTACTTAAGCGTCCAGCTAAAGTTGGGTCAGTAAAAACGTCAAAATCACTATCAATAAACATAATTTAATAATATCCTTTCTTAAGCATAAGCTATTTTCGTTAATCATATCAAAAATTGGGGGAAGATGGTTATAAAAAGGTAGCAAAAAGCACACTAATTATTCATATTTTCGCCACCAATTAGGTCATTTTATTTGCGATGATAAAGGAATTGAAGCGTAATTAGATTACAATGTGATTAAGTTTACACAATTTCTTGTGAACCGCTGAGAAAACCTTGTCGAATGGTAATATTTTGCCTATACTTAAGGTCGGTATTTAAAAGTTAACCGTGCCCAAAATTAAGGCGTTGTGGCACGAAATGAAAATGGAGTATATCAATGGATAACGTATTAGAACTTAGTCAAATTTGGGCGATTATTCGTAAACATTTGGCACTGATTATTAGTTTAGGAATTTTACTAGCAGTGGTGGCATTTGGTGTCGCACAATTTGGGTTAACCCCTAAGTACGCTGCTCAGGCGCAATTATTAGTTAACCGGAAAGCTGAGGCAAATAATCAAGGCGCTACAACGATGGATCAACAAGCGGATGTTAACATGATTAACACATATAAAGATATCATCACGAGCCCCGTGATTTTGACCGATGCGCAACAAGCCATTTCAAATCCTGATGGTAAAATGATTAAACCAGCTGTTAAGGCAAAGTATAAAACTGTTAAGGGGAAGAAAGTGCTGGTCCAACCAGGAACCCCAGCAGTGACGGAGCCAACTGCTAAGCCTTATGATGTGTCGGTTGGCGAAATGCAAAGCGATATTACAATTACGAACCAACAAAACTCACAAGTCTTTGCCATTAACGTAACGACAACTGACCCAGATAAGGCAGTGGCAATTGCAAATGGCGTGGCCAAAATATTTAAAGAAAAAATTAGCCAAATCATGTCAATCAACAACGTGACAATTGTCTCTGAAGCAACCCCAAATCCTAATCGGGTATCACCAAATGTGAAGCTGATTGCAGCTGCAGGGGTGGTATTAGGATTGTTTATTGGGTTAGCAATTGCCTTCTTACGTGAATTAACGGATAAGACAGTTAAAGACTTGAGCTTCTTAACTGATGAACTTGGTATGACTAACTTGGGTGTTGTTAATTACGTGAACGAAATGAAAACTGATCCACGACCAAGTAAACAAGTTGCTGAAGACGATACTACCAGCGAAAAGCGGATCTAATGGGTGAAAAAATGGCTAATAAATTAATAAATAAGATTTTCAAAAAAACAGATCTGATACATGAAACCCAAGAAAATGGGGCCAAGCTCATTACGGTTGCCGAACCAAAGGCAGTCGCATCAGAACAATATCGGACAGTGCGGACTAACCTTGGTTTTACATCAGTGAATGTTGAAAACTTTAAGGTCGTGATGTTCACATCTGCCAATTTAGGGGATGGGAAATCAACAGTCTCAGCAAACGTAGCAGTTACTTGGGCCCAAGAAGGTAAAAAAGTATTGATTATTGATGGCGATTTACGTCGATCAACAATTCACATGACTTTTGATACGGATAATTTGAAGGGTTTAACCAACTATTTGGCCGCTGAAGATGCTGACATCAAAGACTACGTTAAACAAACGTTTGTGGCTAATCTGTCAGTGTTGACAGCTGGTCCAGTCCCACCAAATCCGGCTGATATGTTGAATTCACAACGAATGAGTCAGTTGATTGAACAATTACGGGATATGTATGATGTGATTGTGTTAGATGTGCCACCAATGCTTGCTGTGACTGATGCTCAAGTGTTAGGTGAAAATGTTGATGGCGTGGTTGTGGTGATTTCATCAAACCGGACGGAAAAATCAGCTGTGCAACGCACAAAGGAAATGTTAGAACTTTCAAAGGCTAACATTTTGGGCTTTGTCTTGTTAGATACGGATAGCGGTCATCGCCACGGTTATGGATATGGTTACGGCTATGGCTACGGTTACGGCTATGGTTCTGAAAAGTAAAAAATACAAAAAAGGTCCTCGGAATTAATTATTCCGAAGACCTTTTTTGATATCACAAGTGGATTTATGAATTGTTATGTTATTTGTTCTTTTTTGCGTATTTTTCGCGTAACATCCGCGCAACGTCAGTCTTACTCTTGTTAGCTTTATCCATTACGAATTCATCGTTAGCGGTTTTGTTAACTTTATCAAGTTTGTTAGTGAATGTATTGCCATTCATTTTGGCTTTTGAATTGTGTAATACACCGGTATTGACGTTTTGTGATTTTTTCATTGAGTTGGTCATGTTGTAGCTCCTTCTTAATTACGATCTAAATTAGTTAAAGTGAATTCGGTTAATGACTTGTTGAATTTCTTACCATTGGCTTTGAATTCGATACTTGCAGCATTATCAGCTAAAACAGCTTGTAAAATCTTGCGTGTATCATCTAACCGCTTGGCACGGTGACGCGTGTGGACAATTACTTCAGGAATATCCGTGAAGTTTTGGGTACCACCGGTGCTATTATTTTTTAAAGTTAATGAAAACATTGTTGTTCCTCCAAATTAATTGCATAAAAATCTATGTATTTACCAATACGCTATCCTAGAGTGTACCATAAAAATAGTGCAGCGCGTTAACCTCACGCGTATTTATGCGAAGATGACGGTATTTATGAATTTTATAAGCGATATAATTATTTCATGCTACGAAACTTCTACTAGAAAACTGCACAAATAATTCATTGTGTTTAAAGGTAGTAATCGTTAAACTTAATTTTGTTCTGTTTACCCCCTATACAATATTAAAAGAGGTATGAATATATGGATGTATCTGCACAAGCAACGGCACGGACAAAACCAAACCTTGGTAAGTTCGTGGTAGACGTTTTAAATGGTGAAAGTTTAGGTATTGTAATCACGCTAATTCCAGCGGCGTTGATTAGTTCATTATTGAAATTATTCGGGGATGCTCAATGGGCAACCCAAGCTGGATTTATGGTCAGTTTAGCACAGAGTTTATTGCCGGTTGTGAGCGCGTTTGCAGTAGCGGCGATTTTAAAACTAGCAGTGATTGATGCAGCCTCGATTGCGCTGGCAGCGTTCGTTTCAGCCGGGGTAGTAACGCAAACCCCTAATGGTATGGTAATTGGTGGAACCGGGGTGATTTTAAACATTTTATTGGTAATCTTTGTGGCAACCGGAATGACTATTGCCATAAAAAATAGTTTTGGTCATTTTAAAATGTTAATCCAACCATTGCTCGTAATTATCGTGGCTGGTGGCTTTGGTTTACTCACACTTGCACCGATGGCGGCGGTGCAAACCATCGTTGGCCAAATGGTAACTACTGCGACAGCATTAACGCCAATTGTGATGGGAATTGTCTTAGGCGCAGCATTTGCGTTCTTGATTCTCTCGCCACTGTCATCTGTTGGGATTGCAACGGCAATTGGGTTAGCTGGAATTGGTTCTGGTGCGGCGAATGCCGGGATTGTCGTTGCTGCATTCACCTTGGCTGCAATGGGTAGTAGCGTTAATCCAATTGGTGCAAGCTTGGCAACGTTCCTTGGTTCACCTAAAGTCCAAATGGCTAATCTATTGACGAAACCTAAGCTGTTCATTGCGCCATTGATTGGTGCCGGTATTATGGGTGGCGTGGCGACACTCTTCAACATTGAAGGAACGGCCTACTCAGCTGGATTTGGATTTGCCGGGTTGATTGGACCAATCACTGCCTATACAACGGCCGGTGGAGGTACACAAGCCCTGATAAGCATTGTCTTAGTCTTTGGTATCTTACCAGTTGCCTTAGCATGTGCTTTGAAATATGTGTTTATTAATAAATTAGGATTAATTAAGCCGGAAGATTTAAAGATAACATTAGAATAAAATATTATGCGATGAGAAGTGAGGGAAAGGCAGTTTCGGCCTTTTGTTCCACGTTAATGAAGCTTATTTCCGGGTTGGAACGATTTTCGTTCCAGCCCTTTTTCAATACAGCTGATTAAGAACATTTCACGTGAAATAAGACAAATCTGTGAAATTCGGTCATAACATTTTGGCGAGTTTAATGAAAATGATAAAATGGAAGTAATAAAAAATATTGTTAAACTAAATAACTACGACCAGGGGGAAATAAAAATGCCTATTGAATTAGCAGATGCACAAGATGCATACAAAGACGCAGGTGAACAAATTTTATTTACAACGTTGATGTTGAAACGTGAGGATCGCGCAGCAGAATTAGAAGCAATTCAAAACTTTGCGGATCGTTTTCCATCAATTATTAATAGTATGAATATTCGGGCGCAAAAAGCAGATTTACGTGTGGCATTTGGTTTTAGCAGCGACGCTTGGGACTATTTATTTCCAACTGCTAATAAACCGGCAGAACTTGAAACGTTCACAGATTTAACGGGGCCTGATCATACGATGCCGGGTACACCAGGAGATTTGTTTTTTCATGTGCGGGCACATGATGAAGCGGTGGTGTATGAGGTAATGTCACAATTTATGACATTTTTACGCGCAGTTACGACGGTTGTTGATGAAACTAAAGGCTTCCGTTATTTTGAGGGCCGGGCAATTATTGGTTTTATTGATGGTACTGAAAATCCAGATGGTTCACAATCCGCCGAGTATGGTCTGATTGGGGATGAAGATCGAGAATTTATCAACGGGTCATATGCCTTTGCGCAACAATATGTCCATGACATGGAAACTTGGAATGCCTTCAAAGTCGAAATGCAAGAAAAGTATATTGGGCGCCAAAAGATGAATGACTTAGAGCTTGAAGATGAAGAAAAAGATCCGCGCGCGCATAACGTGGTGGCGAAACTCGAAGTTGATGGTGAGGAGCAAAAAATTGTCCGGATGAATGTACCATTCGCTGATGCGGCGGCTGGCACAGCTGGGACATATTTCATTGCGTATATGCGGCATTATTGGATTGTTAAACAAATGCTTACGCGGATGGTTGAACAAAATGACCGACTACTGGATTTCTCAGAGGTTACAACTGGGACTGCTTTTTTCATCCCATCAAAATCAGTGTTAGCCCGTATTGCTGATGGAGATTTATAATAATGGCGGATAAATACGAATGGCGTAAACGTGAAGCAGATATTTATTGGTTGAAAGCAACGCCAACAATCACCCAACTACCGGCACAAAAATTCATTATGCTGCAAGGAAGCGGGAATCCAAATGATAATCCCGTTTTTGCAGCACAAGTTGCGGCGTTATATGCTGTGAGTTATGCAATTAAAATGGCACCCAAAAAAGGAATTGAATTTCCGGGAGCCTATGATTACACTGTTTATCCGTTAGAGGCCGTATGGAGTTATGCTTCTGAGACACAAGGAAAAACTAAAGTAACCCTGACTAAGGATGACTTTAGTTATACACTAATGATGAAACAACCCGATTTTGTTGATGAGGCCGTGTTCGCTCAAGGGTTAGCTTTGGCAACTAAAAAGATTTCACCCGAGTTAGCTGAACAAATGAGTTTTACAAAGATTGACGAAGGATTGGTTGCACAAGTTTTACACACGGGAACATTTGATAGTGAGGCAGCGACATTTGCCAAATTAGATTTGTGGTTAGCTGATAATGGCTATGAACGGACGAGTTTTACGCACAAGGAAATCTATTTATCTGATCCTAAACGTGTGGCGGCCGATAAACAAAAAACGATTTTACGAGTCAATGTCATCCGTAAATGAGGCCCCATCAATCGATGCGCTAAGTTCAACTATCTTGATATTTTGAGACGTATCATGTGCTATTTATTTAAAATGGAATTATAATCATTTGAAATAACCGATAGGGGGCTTGGCAAAATTAAAAAACAAGCAGTTTTAGATATAACTAACATGCACTGTCCGCGGTGCGGTGGTGATATTCACCAAAAAGGCAACAAGTACATCTGTGATGCAAAGTGCACAGAATTTAGCATTGTGGCGGCGATTGACCTACCCGCAAGTGAATTATCACGGAGCCGGGTTTTATATCTAAATATCAAATGGTGGTTAGCACATCACAAGGCGGCTTTAGTTTTGGGTTGTGTCGCATTATATGCGGTTAAGTTTGAAGTTGTCGCGTTGATAATGAATGAGTTACATCATGTAATGAATTAGGTTACCCAAAATATTTAAGCACATTAGTAGACCCGATTCCTTCATAATAGGTGGAATCGGGTCTACTTTTTTTGCGAAACTACACGGATTATTACCCGCGGTTGTCGTCGCAATATGTCTTAATGCAAATCTTTTTATGACAATTCAGCAATTAAGCGTGAAATTGCTGAAGGCTGATAACCGCAAAACATTTGTTGCTTTTCGCCTTCACCAGCAATTACAATCGGTGCTTGTACCATGCCAAGTTCACGGAAACGAGCCCAGTGATGCGGATTTTCGTCCAAGCTAATTTCTTCAAAAGTGACATCATTTGCCCGCAATAGTTCTTTTGTAGCGTTACAACCATCACACGTATTTTTAGTATAAAGTTTCATCATAGTTTAGCACCTCCATAATTCTATTATAGTGGGTAAGTACGAATAAATTGTGACTTGCGTGTAAATGTGCCTAGAAGATATTAGCTGGGGAAGATTGTTCGCACGTACTTGGTGTGGAAAATGATATTCATGGTAAAATTAGAAGACGCAATGCGTAAAGTTAAGATGTTAAGTGATTAAAAACTAGTGGAGCAATTAAATGAAATTTAACAAGAAAAAATTAAAACACAATCAATCAGTTGCGCAACAATTAAAGCAACCACGGATTAAACGGACATTTGCCCAACAGATTGCCTACAAACGGTATCGTGATGAGCAAATTAAAAATGGTGAACCATATGATAAGACAAAATTTGGCGTCGTTGTCCAAAATCATAGTTATTTGAGTAAATAACAGCGAGAAAGGTCGTGGGCTTAAATGGAAATGACAGTTAATGAAGCTGCGAGTTTATTGGCAAGACAGCACCAGTATTTTCAAACACAAGTGACTAAGCCGTTAGCTTTTCGGGTTGAACAATTACGAAAATTAAAAGCGGGATTAAAAAAATATGAAGCACAATTTATTGAAGCTTTGAACCAAGATTTAGGTAAATGTGAAAATGAATCATATATGACGGAAATTGGTTTGAGTTACCACAGTATTGATATTATGCTTAAACAACTAAAAAAATGGATGAAGCCCCATAAAGTGGTAACACCTGTTGTGAATTTTCCGGCGAAAAGCTACATCGTTCGGGAACCTTACGGGAGTGCCTTGATTATTGGACCATACAATTACCCATATCAATTGTTATTTGAACCATTAATCGGAGCAATTGCGGCAGGGAATACAGCGGTCTTAAAGCCATCAGAAATCTCCGCTAATTTTTCACGGGTGGCAGCAACCATGATTCATGAAATATTTACCGATGAATTTATTGCGGTTGTTGAAGGCGCAGTTGCGACGAATACGGCATTACTAGCGCAACCGTTCGACTATATCTTTTTCACCGGTTCAGTCCCAGTCGGTAAAATTGTGATGGCAGCGGCTAGCAAACATTTGACGCCAGTTACATTGGAGTTGGGTGGAAAAAGCCCCGTAATAGTTGATGAAACGGCTAATTTAAAAGTGGCCGCTGAACGGATTATTTGGGGGAAGACAATTAATTCGGGCCAAACGTGTATTGCTCCTGATTATCTAATGGTCCATCAGGATGTTAAAGCGCAGTTAATTACCGAGATGAAATTAGCACTGAAAACATTTTATGGCGATGATATTGAGCAAAGTAAGAGTTTTGCGCGGATGATTAGTGATAAGCAGTTTAACCGTGTAACTAGCTTACTAGATGATTCATCAACACATATTGTGGCAGGTGGTAAAAGAAATGCGGTAACTCGCTATATTGAACCAACTCTAGCCGAAGTTGACGATTTTTCTGCGGCATTAATGCAGGATGAAATTTTCGGACCGGTATTGCCGATTGTGACTTTTACTAGTTTAGCAGATGCAATTACCCAAATTAAGACATTACCAAAACCACTGGCGTTATATGTCTTCACAGAAAATAAAAAAAGTGCAGACCAAGTTTTGCATGAAATTTCATCTGGTGGGGCATGTGTGAATAACACGATTATGCATATTACTAATCCTAATTTACCATTTGGTGGTGTTGGTCCAGCTGGTATCGGAAATTATCATGGTGAACACAGTTTTAATACATTCAGTCATGAACGGGGAGTTTTGAAGAGCTCGACTAAATTCCCAATTCGATTGATTTTCCCACCATATAATTTAAAGCAGTTAAAAATAGTGAAGTGGATTTATAAATAGGCTAGCTGTGCTTGTTGCTAGCTGGATTGATTAGTATACTGGAATCAATAAAACTTTCGAAAGTGGGGGGCGTATGCAAACAGCACAAGAAGTATTAAAAACTGTTTATGGTTATGACGATTTCCGTGAGGGCCAAGCTGATATTATCAACGCTGTGTTAGCTGGTAAACGAACACTTGGAATCATGCCAACTGGTGGTGGGAAATCAATCACTTATCAAATTCCAGCATTGATGTTGGACGGAATTACGATGGTTGTTTCACCACTAATTTCCTTGATGAAGAATCAAGTTGATGAATTGGTGACGGCGGGAATTAGTGCGACGATGATTAATAGTTCGCTGACAACCGCGGAGTATCAAGAACGGATTGATGGGTTAGAACATGAAGCGTACAAGCTTTTTTTTGTGGCACCAGAACGGTTAGATGATCCGTATTTTTATCAGTTAATTCAACGGTTACCATTGGATTTGGTCGTGATTGATGAAGTCCACGTCTTATCACAGTGGGGGCATGATTTTCGGCCTAGTTATTTACGGGCGGTTGCCGCAATTGATAATTTAGCTAATTTGCCAAACGTGATGGCGCTGACTGCGACCGCGACAGAACGGGTGCAAGCGGATTTGGAACGAATTTTGCACATTGAAGCGACCGTTAAAACCGGTTTTGCCCGGGCGAATTTAGCGATTAAGATTGAAAAAGGCCTGTCTAATTCGGAAAAACAACGTTTCATCGTCGATTATGTTGCGGAGCATCAAGAAGATGTCGGTATTATTTATGCGGGAACGCGGAAAAAAGTCGATGAACTTGCAGCAATTCTAAAGGCGCGTGGGATTAAAGCGGGACGTTATCATGCTGGGATGGGTGATGCGGAACGGGAACAAGCGCAAAATGATTTCTTGTATGATGAACTAGATGTTATCGTAGCAACAAATGCGTTTGGGATGGGAATTAATAAAACCAATGTCCGTTACGTTATCCACTTGACGATGCCTGGCAGTATCGAAAGCTATTATCAAGAAATTGGCCGTGCCGGTCGTGATGGTTTACCAAGTGAATCAATTTTGCTTTACTCATCAGCCGATATTCGGTTACAACGTTTCTTTATTGATAATAGTGATAACCAAGAACCAGAATATCGCCAAAATGAACTTACTAAGTTACGCGAAATGACTAACTTTGCCTCAACCGCAATGTGTCTACAACGTTATATTATTCAGTATTTCGGGCAAGACATGGAAAACTGTGGCAAGTGTAGTAATTGTACTGATACGCGTGAACTTGTGGATATGACCGAAGCGGCGCAAAAAGTCATGAGTAACATTATCCGGATGAACAGCAAAACTAACGGAACATACAGTCGGACACAAGTCGTGAATGTGTTACGTGGCCGTTTACCAGAAAATATGGCTTGGACACATTTTGATGAGTTGCCAACCTATGGCTTGATGGATCGTTGGACATTGAAAAACTTGAATGCATTTGTCGATTCCTTAGTAGCTGATGGGTATTTAAATGTGGCTGGTGAATTCAATGGTTTACAGGTATCAACAACTGGTGCCGATGTCTTGAAGGGGGAACAGACCGTCATGCAGCGTGAACAACGCAAGGTATCTGGAACTAGTAATCCTCGGGTTAAGACTGAAGCGGGTGGACCAATGTTTGAAAAACTCCGTGAATTACGTTTAGAAATTGCGCGTGAAAAAGGCATTCCACCGTTCATGGTTTTCTCTGATCAGGTACTAATGAATTTAGTTCGTGCGCACCCGACAACACTAAATGAACTCCTCGATGTTAGTGGTATTGGTGAAAAGAAAGCCGATCAGTACGGCGGCGAATTTTTGGCAGTTTTGAATGAAGAGCTTTAATAAATGAAAAAAGACGCAATTTCGACCTTATATTCAAATAAGGAGAAAGCGCGTCTTTTTAGTAGCTCTATTTTGGCTGGCGTGGGATTGAATAAAATTGGCCACTATGTGCCAGTAACTACCGGTACTCCGTTAGTTTGGAATAATGTAAATAGCGAAAAATAGTTATCAATCACAGGCTGCAGTAGCATGAAAAAACATTGACAATAAAGCCTCAGTAATTCAACGATTGAAAAGAAAAGAAAAGAAAAGAAAAGAAAAGAAAAGAAAAGGAAAGGAAAGGAAAGAAAAGAAACGATAATACTACGTTAGAAAAAATGTAGCCACTTTTGTACCACGTTAATACGCCTGATTTCTACCTTACTACGATAAGGAGAAATCAGGCGTATTTTGTAGGCTGGACAAGTTATGTCCTAACCTCGCGTTTTAATGTAGGACATTATTATGTATCATGCTTAAATTAGTGCAAAATAAAAGACCCGCATTCACAGGAATGGGGTCAGTCTAACTTAGCCTTCTGGAATCCCGTAGGATCAGATGGCGGGGTTAATCGGGTAAAGTAAGTATACCACACGCAAATCGTAAGTGGTACGTATTTTTGCTAGTGATTTTTCGTAAGCGGTACGGTAAAATAACACTAATATTATAGAAACGAAGTGAGGTTTATCATGGCCGCAGTTAACATTAATCCAAAAGTTGATGAGTTTGTCGCAAATACAAAAGTTTGGCAAGCTGAAATAATTAAATTACGCCAGCTACTATTAGCTTCAGAATTACAAGAAGACTACAAGTGGCGAAAGCCAACGTACTCATACAATGAACAAAATCTATTTGGTATCTTACCATTGAAGAATCACCTATCACTGCTGTTCATGAAGGGGTCAGTACTTGATGATCCAGCTGGTCTACTAATCCAGCCAACTGAAGATTCACAAGTACAACGCCAAATGCGTTTTACAAGCTTGGATGACTTGCTTGCAAAAGAAGGTACAGTGGTCGCGTACATCGCGGCCGCAGTTGCCGCAGAAAAAGCTGGTATCCAACCAGTCTATGCAGAACCTAAAGCGATTCCAACACCATTGGAATTACAAACGATGTTAGATGATAATGACGAGCTACACACGGCTTTTGATCGATTGACACCTGGTCGCCAAAAAGCTTACAAGCGGTATTTTGGGGATGCAAAGCAGTCAGCAACACGGGTTGCGCGAATTGAAAAATTCATTCCCAAAATTTTAGCGGGAAAAGGATTAGCAGATTAAGTAAAAACAATTACACTGTAAACGCTTACATGGTATTATATATCTTGTAAGGAAGAACCATAAGAATCCGATACCAGATAATCGTTTAGTAGTTGTGAGTGATTGTGGCCGGGTTTGCTGGAGGTTTGCTCTCGACTAATACCAGGTAGATTACCAAGTTAGCGACAACTAATCGCAGTTAGATTAGCATGAAGCACAGGATGTTTTCGGTGCATAAAGTTATTAGCCAGGCAAAGTAGTTTCGTAAGACTTGTGGGTGTCCATGTCCCATGCTTTGATCAAGCGGAAACGCCAACAGTTTTAATGAAGTCCATTTCTCGGGTAAGTAAACGTTGAATTGGCGTGATTCTTCCGTTAAATAAAAGTAGCCCCGCTCGCGAGAGTTAGGGGCCTTTTATTTTGGAAAATTGGTAAGGGTTACTAAATTGGATAGTAATGAGAAGGCATTGAGTTGGTAAAGCAACTTAGTGCCTTTTTTATTGCAGACTGGCATGATACGCTACACATATACCATCGATAATAGTGATAAATTAATTATCAAAATAATAATAAACAAAAATATAGTTAAGCAACTTTTGTTTGTTTTCACTAAAGTTATGCAATTTTTGTTGTTTAACTCGACGAGTGGTGGTAGTATCATATCATCGAGAAATATTAAGAAGGCAAGTCATGGAAGTCAAAAAAGAAGATGCACGCGTACGCAAAACGAAGCAAGCTATTGTGAGTGCGTTGAATACGCTATTGGAAACAAAAAATATTACTGAAATTTCAGTACAAGAAATTTCAAGTGTGGCTGGAATTAATAAAACAACTTTCTATAATTACTACACTGATGTGAATAAATTAGTAAAAACGATTGAAGATCAGGTTTACGCAGACATTGTGGTGTATGTTGATCAAGTTCAAGCGACTGATCCAATTGAAATTATGGCATCAATGTTTGAGTATTTTGATGAAAATGCTGATTATGTGACGCTACTGTTTAAAAGTCAGGCGACCATTTCATCTGACAATCGGCTACAAAATTTATTTGAACAAGAATTTGAAGCTGAGTGGATGACGTTGATGCCGGGTGTTGACAAAATGGAGGCCGAATATCAAATCTACTTTGCGATTTCAGGTTTCATTGGAATTGCTAAAAAGTGGATTCTAGCTGGACGCCCAGGAAGCGTTAAAAAGGTTACGAAATTGGCGGAAACCATCATTCTACGCGGGATGAATACGGTGACGGTAACGCCTGATAATAAAAAATTGCGAGATGCTCAGCATAAACTGGCAAAGTTAGAGGAAGCCAAAGCAAAGCAACTAGCAGAATTTGATCGAAAAAAAGCTGAAATTATGATTGATTTGGGTACAGAATAAGGGTGCAATTTTAAGGCGTTGTTGAAAAGAGATATATTAGGAGAATTTTGAAATGAGTTTATTTAAAGCCGAGTGGAAAAACATTTGGAATAATAAGATGATGCGCGTGGTGCTAATTGTTATTGCCACGATTCCACTACTTTATGGGAGCCTGTTTTTAGCATCAATGTGGGATCCATACGCGAAGGTTAATCATTTACCAGTTGCGATAGTCAATCAAGATCAACCAGTTACACAAGATAGGAAAAAACTTGCGGTTGGGGATGACTTGGTTGAAAATTTGAAGAAGTCAAAAAACATGGATTTCCACTATGTTAATAAGGCCAAAGCAAACAAAGAAATCAAAAGTGGTAAGTATTATATGATTGTTACAATTCCACATGACTTTTCTAAAAATGCCACCACGTTAGCTGATAAGCAACCTAAAAAGATGAAGTTAGATTATACAACGACATCAGGTTACAACTATATTGCTATGAAGATTAGTACAGCGGCTGTGACTGAAATGAAGGCCAAGCTCAATAAAGAAATTATTGATTCATATAGTAAGACGATTTACGCTGCTTTGGGTAGTGCCGGCAAAGGAATGGGCAAGGCAGCTAACGGGGCTGATAAGCTGACGAGTAACCTTGGTACTGCCAAAAACGGTGCTGGGAAGTTAGTCGATGGGACTAAGAGCTTGGGCACCGGAGTGAAGAAGTACACCAATGGGGTTCAAACGTTTGTCGCAGGTACTGACAAGTATGCCGATGGAACGAACAAGCTTGCCACTGGGGTTCAAAAATTAAATGATGGCACGCAAACTTTGAAGCAAGGGGCTAAACCACTTGCTAATGGCGTTAACAAATTAGCTACTGGATCAGATAATCTGGCTACCGGTGAAAAGCAATACGTGGCTGGAACGAATAAACTTGCGAATGGTGTTTCAAAATTGAATGCTGGGACTCAAAAGTTGCAAAAGGGAACAGGATCACTTTCTAGTGGTGTTGCTAAATTAAGTGCAGGTTCGGCAAATCTTGCAGACGGTGTTTCACAATATGTCGCTGGTACAAATAGTATGATTAGTGGTGTTCAGAAATTGAACGATGGTGCTACTGAAGTGAAAACAAAGACTGCGTCATTACCAACTGATGCAGCGAACTTGTCTGATGGAGCAAACCAAGTTGCTGCTGGTGTGACGCAAGTATCATCTCAAATGTCTGATGTTGCAAAGCAATTAGCCGCAATTGCGAGTTCTTCGACTGATCCAAAAACACAAGCTGCATTACAAAAAGTGTTGGCGGCAATGACTTCACCTGATAACCAACAACAAATGTCTGCATTGGCTGCTGGTTCAACTCAAATGGTGAATGGCGCTACTGCATTAAAGGAAAATGTACCAGGTTTAACAGCAGGACTTAACAAAATAATAGACGGTGCTACTGAAGCCAATAAGGGTAGCGATGCGCTAAAAACCAATGGTGTTGATTTAAAGCAAGGGGCTAATAATCTAGAATCCGGTGCTGCTGAATTAAACGCTAAAGTGCCAGACTTAACAAGTGGCATCAACGATTTAGCGACCGGTGCAAAACAAGCCAACGCGGGTGGACAACAACTCCAATCAAACGGGAGTGCACTCGTGTCTGGTGCAAATCAACTTAACAACGGCTTAGGCCAACTTAAAGGGAATGTGCCAACCTTGACGGGTGGTATTAACCAACTAGCAAATGGAG
Source organism: Periweissella cryptocerci (assembly GCF_004358325.1). Lineage (NCBI taxonomy): Bacteria > Bacillati > Bacillota > Bacilli > Lactobacillales > Lactobacillaceae > Periweissella > Periweissella cryptocerci. The sequence goes on from NZ_CP037940.1 coordinate 2,367,708, forward strand.
CATCACAAGCCGCTAATGGGGCAACCCAATTACAAGCTAAAACTGGTGATTTAGAGAACGGTGGTCATCAATTAACAGCTAACTCAGGTACACTTAACAATGGTGTCGGTCAATTAGGTGATGGTGTCGGTACTTTGGACAACGGGCTTGGCAAGCTTGGGGATGGTAGTGATACGTTAGCAACGGCATTACATGATGGTGCTAACAAGATTAGCGCTAATAAGCCAAATGCAAAAACATATCTCCAATTTAGTGAACCAGTAATTACCCATCACCATGAAGATACGCCAGTACCAAACAATGGGACTGGGATGGCACCATATATGATCTCAATCGGTTTATGGGTTGGTAGTTTGGCCTTTATGATGATGTATAGTTTGAGCACCACCGCACTCTTACCTAAGAATGCGTGGGAATGGTTGAAGACAAAATACTCAGTCATCGGATTTGTCGGTATTTTACAAGGGCTCTTTATCTTCTTAGGCTTACAAAAGTTCCTTGGCTTACAAATTATGCACCCTGTGCAAACGATATTCCTTATCTGGGCAGCATCATTTGCGTTCATGAGTATCATCGGATTCCTGATTACCGGTCTTGGGCGAGTCGGAAATTTCTTTGCCTTACTAATGCTGATTATTCAAATAAGTTCAGCTGGTGGGACATATCCACTGCAAATTACTGGTGGGATTTTCCCTAAGATTAGTCCCTTCCTCCCAATCACACATGCGGTGTTTGGTTTACGGGAATCAATTTCGATAGGGCACCCAATTTATGGGCAAATGGCTATCTTAATTGGTTTTGGGTTAGTATTTACTTTCTTCAATTACTTAGTACTTCACCGCAAACAACACACAGTGATGAAACTCGCAATGAAGGAAGCATAGTAAAAAAATTGAAAAGCTTGAACATCACAACTTGGTGTTCAAGCTTTTTTTTGCGCCAATGTAAACAAAAGGGGCTCTATTCCGTCTGACGTGGGATTGAATAAAATTGGCCACTGTGTGCCAGTAAATTACTTGGCGCACCACGCTGGAAGCACATTGCCAAGCCGAAGTGCGGTCTTGGCAAACTCGGATAAGCTGGGACTCTACGGGAATAAATTCCCTAGACTCCTCATCTCATCCTCAGCGGCGACATGCGTTTCACACATATCGCCCCAGTCGCGGTGTAAAGGCTGCGCCCGCCAAGCAATTTACCGGCACTTCGTTGGTTAGTAATAATTCTCAAACTAGCGAAAAATAATTGCCAACCACAGACTGCAGTAGCAAAAAAAACACTTACAAAGGAGCTTCAGTAATTGGATGATTGAAAAGTACAGAAACTACAATCCCACGATAGAAAAATATAGCCACAAAAGCAACGCATAGTTCACGGTCGTTAGTTAAAGCCTTATTATTTTGCTATTTCTAGGACGCCATCACCAAAATCTTCATATTTATATGAGAAGATTATCATTATAATAATTAAAAATTAATGGGGGACTGCGTAATGAGACAACAATTATATAAACGGATTGGTCAAAAAATATTGAAGTGGATGATTTCGTTTGGGACGGCACCAGTTACCCCGAGTTTAGTCAGTTCTGAGTTAGTACACCGCCAACAAGCTCAGCTAGCCCGGCAGAACCATGTGTATACAGTTGGCGAAATTAATGATTTGTAAAAAAATCCGCGGTATCTGATATTTGGTGCTATAATATTGGTGTTCCGGATAGTCTAGGCGAGTTGACTTTAATTTAAGTTAATTCGTTTTTTTCTTTAAAAATATAACAAGCATCAATGGAATTGTTATGTAATGAACTTGATTGTTACACTGATAACGACGATTTTTCTTAATGAAAACCCTTACTTTAAAATGAATTCGGTTACATAAAAATTTATGATTGTGTTAGTTTGTGAAGGAAGATACAATGATAAAAAAGAAGAATGAAAGTAAGGTATTTGAAAGATGTGGGAACAAGAAAGCACAGCAGCAAAGCACAAGTTAGTTGGAATTGGATTTATGTTTTGGGCAGTTATCCTGTCAATTTTTGTCGCTGCGACAAGAACTATCTTTGATTCATCACTATTCACGGATGCTTTGGGCGTATTGTTAGTCATCGCTTTGGTTAGTGCGGTTATTTCATTTGTACGTATGAGTCGGGTTGCTTAATTAACATAAAATTTTTTATAAGCATAAGTGCCAGCACTTAAATTAGTTTGAGCAATTATATCGAAATACAAAAGTTTTTTTGCCAATTGGACCTAGGATCGCTTGTCTTGGTTGGAAAGTTTTTGTTGCACGTTAATAAGCCTGTTTCCTGCCTTACGGGGAGGGGAATAAGGTTTATTTTTTCGGATTGGATGAAGTTAAGTCCGACCGTCTTTAAATGTCGAGTGCAAGCATTTATAATTAATAAAATGTGCTATGATATTTGGGTAGCACTAATTACTTAAAAAAAGAAAAACTGACTGATAGCCGCATACTGGCTGAAATGGTATGCGGTTTTTTGCTGTTTTAGTTTATCTTTTTATGGCTCTATACTTTTTACTGTTGGTGGAGAAATCCGTCAGCAGTTTTTTATGTTCTTCGCGAGGGTGGAGCAAAGCGACAGATGAGCCTAGAATAGATAATTATGTACAAAACAAAAAGGACATATTATGTCCATTCACCACGTTCCAACCGACAAAAATCAAAAAGTATGCGAGGTTATTTATTATGTCCCAAGACAATTGTATCTTACGTGAGTTAAATTTAAAAGATAAAAACATCCATTTTACCGACAATGAAGCAGGAGAATGGAACTATTTTGATTATCGTGGTCGCGGAGACAAGCGACATAAATGCTTAATTTATACCGCTAATTTAACCTATTCCGTTAGCCGATGCAGTGACCTGTGGTCGTGATTGCGTCGAGCACTGGGGTGGACTTCAACCGAGATGCGACTCACTGGCACGAGCTTGTGATGTGCGCTTAGCGCTGCGTAAACAACGTTTTCACTGTAAGATTGTGGTAATACATTTACAGCAGCGTCATCCGACTTCGAAAGAACTGCCAAAATTTCCACGAAACACGAAAGTAATCGTAAAACAGAATCTAAACGAGATATGATGACAAGAAAAACTGTAGCTAAGCACTTCATATCTCACCTTAATTCTGTACAACGAATCGAATATGACGCAAATATTACGAAGGCGGACAATACAAGTATCAATACAATTTAAAAACAACAATTACCCGAAGCTATTTCCATGATGAGTTCCGCTCAGCCAATGATCAGTTTAGCTTTATTTGGTGTGATGCCACTTCAATCAAGCAATTTGAAGTACTGCCCAATCGACTAACCAAAACAATCAAACAATATTTTCTTGGATTTTCACTAGCTAATCGGAAGCGTGTTAAGCACGTTGTCATGGATATGAACGCTCAATACGCCAGTTTCATTAAGTTCTTATTTCCGAACGCAGAAATCATTATCGACGGCTTCCATATCGCTCAGCGTATCGGTAACGCCTTGGATAGTGTTCGTAAGAACATTCAAAAACGCATTGATGATAAACAAAATAATCGAGCCTATAAAATCATGAAGAGTCAATGGAAAATCTTCCACATGATGTATGAGGATCTCGAAAAAACGAAACCTTATTACATGCGTGGAATTAATGAATATCTAACACAAGAACAAGCGATTGGCATCGTCTTCGACGAATATCCTGAATTTGGTCAGGTTTGGACTGCATATCAGGAAATTATGAAAGCAATGCATAACAAAGATTTATCAGGTTTCGAAGACATCATCACTCATTACACGATTATGGGAAACGATATGGACAGCGCAATTTCGACTTTCGCCAAGAATTATAAGGGAATTCAAAACAGCATCACCTCGAAACTATCAAATGGAACGCGTTGAAGGTATGAACCACAAATCAAACCAGCTTAAACGTAACTCGTGTGTTACAAAAATATGGCTCACTTACTCTGGCGAATCCGTCAAGATTTTTAGAATGTCCCAATCTCCATTTATTTGGCTCATATGTCACTCCGTTCCATCCTCGCAAAATAAACAAAAAAGGAACCAGAATCCATTAAGATTCTAGTTCCAAAATAGTCCTACCAACAGAATTTGACACAGAGCCCTTTTTATTAAGCAGGAGCAATCTAGGTATCCAAAATTTAGGGAAACAAGGAGAAATTATTTTGATTTTTATGTTAATGTTATTGGGTTTGTTAGCTGGGATTATTTTGGCCAATCAAAATCCAGTTAATGCATTTTTGCGAACGTACATTGGATCACCATCTCGAACATCGTTGATTTCATTTACGGTGGGAGTTATTTTTTTAGCAATTATTTTAGTATGTACAGGAGTACCATTACTGCCAACTGGCGCTGAAATGGCGCATACACCAGTTTGGATGTGGCTTGGTGGTGGGTTAGCCGCGATTTATTTGACGACATTTATTTTGTTGTTTCCAAAAATTGGCGCGATTCAGACAGCCATTTTACCAATATTAGGACAAGTCCTAATGGGAACGGCGATTGATACATTTGGGTTGTTTGGTAATAAAGTTATTCAACTAACTGGGCAACGTATTTTGGGGATAATTATTTTATTATTTGGAATCTTTATTGCCGTTGTGTGGGCTAACTACCAACGCTCAGACAAAAAACTAAGCGGCAAACAAGTAACTAAGCAAGGCGGGCTTGGTTTAAATATTTGGCGGGTATGGGCAGTTATTGCAGGGGTACTTTCAGCCATGCAACAAGCGATTAACGGTCAATTAGGTATTGCGCTTAGCAGCCCTGTAAAAGCCACTTTCGTCTCGTTCTCATTATCATGGGTAGTGTTAATTTTCATTGTTTTGGTGATGGATCACCGGATTATGCCTAAGGTAATTGAGGTGAAAAACATGCCATGGTGGGGATGGCTTGGTGGTATCCTTGGAGCACTGTTTGTTTTGCTAACTGTGATTTTGGTACCAAAAATTGGTGCAGGGTTAACAGTGACCACGATTTTAGTTGGTCAACTTGGTGGCTCAATCGTCGTGGCTCAATGGGGACTGTGGCACTCACCAATTGCCCCAGTTAAGCGTCTCCAAATTATTGGGATACTGGTTATGCTAGTTGGTGTTTTAGTAATTAAAGGAATAATTTGACCGACTCATTTTATCACATGTTAATAAGCTGGATTTCTACCTTACACGATAAGGAGAAATCCGGCTTATTTTGCTGGGTGGACAAATTTTGTCCACCTTTTTGTTTGTGCAGACAAATTTGGACATTTACATAAAATGCCAATCTAATGACATTGATTAACACTATCTTATTGAATGACGTTTTACTAAAATGCACAAATTCACAAAAAAGTCACACGTTTGAAGTTTTTGCGTTGACGACGCTTTCACAGAACATCGGGACTGCATTTTTGGGGACAAGCGAGTACATTGTAGTTATCGAAATATTTATCAGTTGATTTTAAGGCGAATAATTATGGATGGATTTTCAATTAAAATACGTATCTATCGAAAAATATGATAAAGACTCCATTGTATTTAGGAAGACTGCTATTTTTGTACAATAAATCCCGAACAACGTGCGTTAAATTGTTGAAGCCGTAGCAGATATGGAGGCGGGCTAGTAGATGATAAAAATAAGAATTTTACTTGTTATCATTTTTTTGCTAGTTGGCGTGTGCGCAATTCAAATGGCCAATGAGGTGCTAGCTGATAAACAAGGCGAGGTAATTTATTTGGCCGAAAAACGGGCAGACAAGGTTGCTGCTGATGTTAGTGAGGTGGTGGATGGCTATAAAGGAATTGATTTTTTTCTAGGTGAAACTGATGAACAAGTTATCAAAGTAAACGGTAAGCCAAAATGGGCCCACGAGTATCTGAATGGTGCCTATGCCCTACGATACGAGATTAAGGACACAGATACACACGGGAAGTCAGAGTTGCTAACAATTCATTTTATTGAAGTGAAACACAGTCACCATGATGAATATCAAGTTACCGGTGCAGTTGTTGAAAATTAATCATCTAGTATTAGTAAGCAACTTGTGCAAAAAACAAAAGAAAGAAGTGGATGAGCAGATGAATTTATTAAAAAAAGTTATGACGTTGGTTACAGACAACAAATATTATGATTGGACGACTAAATATCAAGCAACCAATGGGATTGTGATTACGAAGCAACCTCAAAAGCGCCACCATGCAGTGTGTTTGCAAGCCAGTCACCAGCTGTGGGCGATTGCAAATGAACCCACCAATGATTTACCAGCTTATATGGGTTTAACTGAAATGCAACAATGGCTTAATGAACGCGGATTAATAATCGTCTCAGAACATCCAACGCATTGGTGGGCTGGAATGGTACATAGTCTAAATAACGGCGATGTTGCCCAAGCGCATGAACTATGTAATATTCTAGAATATTTAAATTTAACGAAACCATAGGAGGGCACGCCAATGTTTATCACGATGGGAATTTTAGATGTAATTGGTTTTGGATTGTTCATTGCGGCCACGAATGATCGTAATAATGATCAAATCAAGCGACGTAAGCCACACACGGCAAGTGAAATTGCGAGTCGGCTACAACATTATCAAAATGATAATTGTGTGATGGCGAGCCGGCAGGTGTGGAAAATTGCAATGATGCCCAAGGAGCCCCTGACGCCTAATATGAGTTTAGAAATGATGGCTGATTGGTTGAGTGAACATGGGATGACTATCACGGATCCACATCCTAAAAGTTGGTGGACAAGTCTGGTAATGCATCTTAACAACGGGCAGGTCGAAGAACCCCATCGTTTATTAAATATTTTGGAATATATGCACGAAACAGCTACGCCTGATTAATTGTTATTTGAATTTACGAGTAGAAAATGGTGTTTTACCTGTAAAATAGTACAACATTTGCTAGGCGTAACTAAATTATTTTTGACGTTAATAGTGGGTGGGACATAACTTGTCTAGCCCACAAAATAAGCCTGATTTCTCCTTATCACAAGGTAGAAATCAGGCTTATTGACGTGCGACTAAAGGCTTCCGGGCGTGACTAGGTGCAAGAAGACACTAAAAGGTGGGTAGGGTACTTAATAGTGCCTACTTGTTGAAAGGGATGGTTGCATTGATAATTACTCCAGTAAGTTTTACTAGTAAGAACTTAAATTTTAGTGGAAATGGGGTTACGGAAAAGGATTGTGAAGGTGTAGGCAATGAAGCGAATAAGGGGTAGAAATGGAATGATGATTGAAGAGAGTACTAAAATCCAACCAATTAAGCCAGCGATGACATTATGGGCATTAGCGATTAGTGCATTTGGGATTGGATCAACAGAGTTTATTAGCGTGGGATTATTACCACTGATTGTGCAAGATTTGCATGTTTCATTGAGTAGTGCGAGCCTAACAGTATCGCTATACGCACTTGGAGTAACGATTGGTGCGCCCATTTTAACGGCATTAACATCAAAGTGGGAACGTAAACGAGTATTATTATTTGATATGACGATCTTTTTAGTGGGTAATTTATTAGCGGCGATTGCGCCGAATTTTGCATTTTTGTTAGTGGGACGAATTGTGGCGGCTTTAGCACATGGGGTATTCATGTCAATCGCTGCCGTAATAGCGGCGGATGTTGTTGCACCAGCTAAACGGGCTAGTGCGATTGCGCTGATGTTTACGGGCTTAACGGTCGCAACAATTACCGGGGTTCCCATTGGTACATTCATTGGCCAACACACGACTTGGCGAATGTCATTTGTGTTTATTTTGGTGATTGGCTTGATTGCGCTGTTGGGTAATATTCTATTAGTGCCCAACAATTTAGCAAAGAGCACCGCAATTTCGTTGCGTGATATTGGCAAGGTGTTGACCAATTTGCGCTTGTTATTAATTTTATTGATTACAGCTTTAGGGTATGGGGGAACTTTTGTCGTATATACGTACGTTGCCCCAATTCTAGAAAAATTTATGGGATATTCGCCAAGCCAAATAGTATTAATTTTAATTGGCTATGGTGGCGCAGTGGCAATTGGAAACATGGTTGGTGGGCGCTTAGCTAATCACCGGTCGCTGCGGGCACTGTTATATATGTTCATTGGTTTAGCATTTAGTATTTTAGGTATATTTTTCTTTATCCACCAACCAATTTTGGGATTAGGCGCAATTTTATTGATGGGGTTGTTTGCATTTATGAATGTACCGGGGTTACAATTATTAGCCGTTAAGTTAGCGGAAAAATATCTGCCGGCAGCAACTTCAATGGCTTCGGCGTTAAATATCTCGGCATTTAATATTGGAATTACCATGGGAGCATTTGTCGGTGGTAAGGTGACCGCACGCGGTGGACTAGCTTTGACGCCGATTTTTGGTTTTGTTATGGTTATGGCAGCGGTGGGAATTAAATTTGCTTGGTTAATGAAAGATAAAGTTGTGCGCGAACTTTAATTTTGTAGGACACTTAGCCAAGCCATAATAGATTAGCTGTTGAGTTGACGCGAAATTTAAAGCTGGTAAAATGCAGTAAGCAAACACGAATAAGCGGAGGCGAAGTAATGGCGGAAATAAAAAAAGTTTATAACATTGGCGTTGAAGCTACGATGGAAGTAATTGGTGGTAAATGGAAGCCAATTATTTTGTGTCACTTGCGCAACCAGACGTTACGTACTGGTGAATTGAAACGAGCGATTCCAAATATCACGCAAAAAATGCTGACACAACAGTTACGGGAGCTAGAAGACGCTGATATTGTTGAGCGCCACGTGTACAATCAAGTGCCACCAAAAGTAGAATATTGCCTGAGTGCGTATGGTGAAACGCTCAGTGTTATTTTGAATAAGCTCTGTGTCTGGGGTGAAAAACATATTGATTTATTAAATGAAAACGGGCAAAAAATTGAACTCATCAACCGCGATGCTGTGCCAGTAATTGAAACTAAATAGCGGTTAACGGCAAATACAAGTGGGACAAACGGCGGTTACCATGAATCATACCTGAATTTGTCCCGACTAAAAAATTTTGGCACGATAATAAGCCTGATTTCTACCAATGAGGAGAAGTCAGGCTTATTTTGTAGGCTGGACGAATTATGCCGCCATTTGTAATTGATACTAGTAGGCAATATTAAATTTGATTATCTCAGTAAGCATTGACCAGTCAACTGGCTTGTCCCATTTGATTAGAATTGCACCATTAGCGGTGGGATACGCATTACTCGTGATTTCTTCGTCAAATTGATCAAGCGTCATCAACGTAGGATAAACATCGAAATGTTTTTTAGTTACCGCAAAAAAGATAATTGGTTTATCACCAATAAAAAATGCGGGCATCGCATTTTCGAGACGTGGTTCCAGCTGTGCATCAATTTGTGCGGTCAATGTCAGGGCTTCATTGAGGCGGGCTTTTTGCTCAGAATTGGTAATAGCGGCTAGGTAATCATTGAAAATGTTCATTAAAAACTCCTCAGGTATGTTTACGTATCTTTGAGTTTACCATAAATAATGCAAAAAACGGAAGTGGTACAAACGGTTGCAGCCTTTTGTACCACGTTAACAAGCCGGATTTCTACCTTACTACAATAAGGAGAAATCCGGCTTGTTTTGCGGGCTGGACAGGCACGTTTTTTACGGAAATACTTAAGATAAGTGTTCAGTTAGTCAAAATAGTTTTCTTTAACATAAGTGACGAGTGGTTCAATCGCAGCTTTATCAGTGAAATCAACGACATTCCCAAATGTATCCAAAATCGCTTGGTCTTCGGCAGTTAATGCACTGTCTTTTTTACGCCCGAGAACAAAATTTTTCAACATAAGTAAGACTGTTTTATCAATGAAACCGAGTTTAGCATAGTCAATTGCTCCCCGAAAGTGAAACATGGGAATCTGCCGGCGCTTATCGGTTGGAATTGCGCGATTAATGACATCGGTATAGTCAGTCGTGGTTGGATCCGATAAACCAACTGTAAAACCGATGACGTCACGATGAGGGTGCTCCCGGAGAATGCCAGCACCACTAATATCACCTATAAATAATGAGCCGCCATAAATAATGAGATCATAGTCCAACAGTTCATCAGGTCGGATTTGATCACGACTGCGTAATTCAGTTCCCAGTTCCTCCGCAATCCAAGTGGCATATTGCTTGGTTGAACCATATTTAGATTTATAGAGTACCAAGATTTTTTTATTAGGCATGACACCGTCCTTATCAATTTATTGAGATTTTCTCCATCATAGCAATTAAATAATTAATATTCATAAAATTCACAATTGTTTCACAATTATTCACAGAATCTTCAAACGTTCATCAATGTGTTATTGGTATGGCTTTTATCTTTTTCGGGTTGCGCCAAGTTTTATGGTTATCGGCGGTATAAAAAAGCGGCTAATATTTTTCTAGATGAAGTGAACCCCCAGTATTGGACCGAAGTTCTATTGCCAGTGTTTTTCTCCCATGCTACCGCGGCCTGTAGGTGATAAATGTTTTTTGCTAGTTACATTATTCTTAACTAACGTAGTGACCAATTTTATTCAATCCCACGTCAGACATAATAGAGCAAAAAAAGCATCCAAAATTTGGATGCTTAAGCCACCTTTTCGTGAACATATTCAAGAAGGGGTAAAATACTTTTCCACTTACAAAGGTCAACTTGTTTGTCGTAGTATTTAAGGAAAGCCCGTTCGTCTGCAGTTAGCTTGTGCGTGGGCTTCAATTTTAGAATAAAGCTTTTAATTGGTACAAGAATTGTCCGTTCAAAGAAGCCGAGCATTTTGCAGTCGAAGCCACCATGAAAATGGAATACCGGCGTCTTTGTACGCCGATCAGCGGGGATATTACGCTCTAAGAGGGCGTGATGATCGAGGTCAGACGGTGGTGTCATACCAACTGTGAAAATGACCAGTTCGCGATATGCACGCTTCATTAAATCATTAATGCCCCGAATTGTTCCAGCGGAAATGGCACCGCCGAAAATGACTAAATCGTACTTTAACATCCCAAATTGTTCAATTTCACTGAGTTCAAGTAAGTCGGCTTTAAAAGCTTCCGCAATCCAAGTCGCGTATTGCTTTGTCATGCCAATTTTTGCTTTATAAATTACTGCTATTTTTTTACGTGTCATATAGTTCCCCCAAACTGTATCTGCAATTATTAACTAACCATAGTTTAGCAAGTAAATATGAAATAAATGGAGCGGATTGTTTGAAGGAATTGTGTATTTATTGAGTGTTACATCGTTTTGGCAATCGATTTAGCCATAACAAAATTTGTGAGAATTTGATTTGCACGGTGGACGGTATTTTCCCGGATAACTTGATAACCACGTTTTTGAAAAAACGGGCGCGCTGTAATTGAGGCGAAAACGCGAATAGTTTCATTACCATGCCTCAGCGCATCGGCTTCTAATTCGCTTGCTAATTGGGTGGCAATCCCTTGCCCCTGAAAATCCTTATGCACAAATAATAAATCTAGTTCACCATCTGCAGTCATCGACCCAAACCCTACAATTGTGTGATTGATTTGCGCGACTAACCCATAATCAGTTAAGAGACGTGCGGGCCAGTCTGTGATGGTGTCAGTCCAAGCATCAAGTTGTACGGAAGTGTAATCGGCTTGATTGATAGCATGAACAGTTTCGTAAAATAACGTGCAAACTGTGGTTTTATCTGTGCTGTGATATGGACGAATATCGATCATCTGAAATAAATCCTTTCTAAATTATGTTTATTACCAACGCTGCATTTTTTGCTGAATGTTTGCGCGAATTATATTAGGAACTTCGATTGGTTTGACTTCATCACCTAAGAACAGGAGCCAGTCACTAATGAAGCTAATTTCTTGGGGATTAGTGAGGTTAATGCTAGTTTCAAACTTGGCTACATTTTGAAATGGATCAATGTACTCAAGTTGAAACTGCGGAGCATGCATACGTTTGAAACGCTGAATGGCAGTACTCTGGAGTTGTAAACGAAGGTTGGGTGCGCTAGGGCTAGTGTGCTTCAATGATTGAAGTTCAGCTTGCTTTGGCATGCTACGTTGCCAATTAATTACCGGCTCAGTAATACGATCAACACGAAAGTTGCGTTTTGCTTGACGAGTATAGTCATAGGCTGCCAGATACCAATGTGAATTTTGAAAATAAAAATTAAGCACGAGAATTGTGCGAACCGTCGCATGTTGTTGGTTATCTGTGTAACTAAAATCAAGTTGTTGATACTGTAAGCTTAGCTCCAACAATGTGCGTAGCATTGGTGTGGCAAAATCGGAGAGTTCTAATAAATTTGGATTAGCCGGATTGGTATTTTCAAATAAAATCAGCTGTTTCAGCAGTAACAAATCATCTTGTTGGGCTTGGGACGCAATTGCTAACAATTTTTCGAGTAAACGCTGCCGATCTTGTAAATAGGGGAGCTGTTGATTCGCCGTTGCTTGGAAAGCTAAAAAGAGTGATTTCAGTTCATCAGTTGTAAATTGAACCGCAGGTAATAGCTGATTACGCATCACGCTGTAGCCACCACCGTTACCGACTTGAGCTTCAAGGGGCATGCCTAGACTTTCGATAGTCTGGACATCACGCAGCGCAGTTCGCTTCGATACATGAAATTCATCAGCAAGCTCTCGGAGTGTGAATGTTTGCCGGTTATTCATATAGCGCATCATGGTGTTAATCCGATCAAATTTTTCGGCCATTATTCCCTCACAAAATTATGTAATAAATTATTAATAGTGCCAACTTTTGTCACCTTTGGCTATTATAGTATAAATATAGAAAGAAAAGCGATAAAGGATTTTCAAATATTTTGGAAAAAGGGAAAAATGATGACAGATTATACGATTGAAACAAAAGCAGCCTTCGCAGTGACGGCATATGGTAAGGCCTTATCAATGGACAAAAATCCATTTGAATTAGCTAGTGAAAAAGCCGGCTTGTGGCAAGAAATTGGGGCCGATGGTCGGTGGGATTCACTGAAGGCAACGGCAGATAATGAATTAGAATACGGTGTTAATGAAGCAATTGATGGCCAATTTTACTATTATGCAGGCGTACAATCAAACGTTACGGCGCCTGAAAATACCCGCGTTATTAACTTTCCAGCTGGCGAATATTTGGTAATTAAGGCAACTGGAACGGAAAATGAAGTTTGGCAACAATTAGATATGGCAGCATTTGGTGAAATATTGCCGCAAGCTAATGATTTTGCCTATGTTGGTGGTCCAAACGCTAACGTACAGCTATCAGTTGCCGATGGTGTGATTAGTGGTGAAAAATTAATTCCCATCATTCGTAAGTAATTTAGGGAAAAGCACCGGTATTTTAGCACAGTAGTAATAAAATTAAAAATCGTATCAACATGACCGGTTGTGCGGGTCATGTTGATACGATTTTTTTGTGTTTAGTTAGACGGCTTAAGCAAGCTAGCCTTTTAAAGGTAGTTTTTTTACCAAATTCATAATCAGTTGGTGATAGGTTTCATCTTTTGAAAGATTAAATTCTTTGCCAAAATAGCCTTTGATACTTAAGCTGATAAAACCGGTAATCATACTCCGGAGGCCGCGATTCAGAAGCACTAAATCAGTTGTGGGGATGTCAAAATCGACTAAGGTACCGCGGAGTAACTCATAATGTGTGCGCAATACTTGACCAACCGCACTATCTTCTTTTAAGAAATAATTAGTTACCAAGTCAAAACTGCCGGCATATTTAAGTGCGACGTTACGGTAGATTTCGGCATAGCACATGACCGCGTTACTACCGTGAAGATTTGCCAGCTGAGTTGTTAACTGTATGTTCATCTCAAGGTAAATGCGGACAACCATCGCGTCTTTAACTGCTTGAATGTTAGGAAAGTGGTTGTATAACGAAGGGTATTTGATATTCAAACCGGCGGCCAAAATAGGGAAAGTTAGTTGGTCGAGACCTTTATCATTGGCGATAATTAAGGCTTGATCGACAATTTTGGCTTGGGTTAAATTTCGCTTCTGAACCATGGGTGGCTCCTTTCAAATTTTTAATCTATTTTTTATAGTATATCACGTGAGAGTGGAGACGGTGCGATGGGTAAATACTAAGGGCATAAATGTGCAAAAAACGCCACGACATAAAAAATTCATAACCACGAAATAATATTCACGAAAAAAGCATATTCCACAAGCAGAATATTAATAATGTTTGATTAAAATAATAAACGGCTTACAAATAGTGAGAGGCTGATGAAGTTTTTTGGATATAATTTCAAAATACATAGTTAAATTAGTGAATGAACTCTCAATAAGATAGAAATAAAAAAATGGAGATTTTCTGATGAGTAAAAAAATGATTCCAATTGTGACCGCAGTTATGTTGTCGGCACAATTAGTAACAATTCCAACCGTTCAAGCACAGGATACTAATATTGAAACGACACTTAATGTTGGCGAGCAAAGCGATGAAAGCACTAGCGTTGAAGACGATTCTGCTGAAGAAAATGTCTTTGAAAAAAATGATCAAGATAGCATCTTGAATAATGAAGATAAATTAGCGGAAGTACTTGAAAATGATGAAGATGTGACAGCGCTAATTAGTGATGAAATCGCGTTGCCCAAGGCTGAAAAGCAAGTTGGCAAAAGTGTAAAAGCTAATAATGACAGCAAAAAAGAAGTGCGGGCAACGACAGCAAACGTTTCAACAGTTGCTCAGTTTGTAAATGCCTGGAATGATATTACGATTGATTGCATTGAACTACAAAATGACCTTAGTATCCCGGATAATCAAGCGAATTTGGCACAAAGTGCAAGTACACGAACTAAAAGTGTTGAAATAAATGGGAATAAACATACGCTTAATTTGGGAAACAATGCGTTATACATGAAAAAGAGTACAGATGGATCACTCAAAGAGAATGGTAAGAGCGGTGGTTCAACCCTTTACGTACATGACTTCACTGGAATTTCATCGACGGTTACGGATGGTGTAACGCCTGGTAATCCAAGCAATGGTTCTACGGCTGGGATTTTTGTCGACTTAAATACGAATAATGCGTACGGTAATTGGCTCAATAATGGTACTTGGCGGGCGAAGTTTGAAAATATTACGGTCGATTCTCCAAGCTCACACCTGACGATGATGTCACGTTGCGAAGTGACCTTTGCAGGTACTAATAATATTAAGACGACCAACGAACCATTGGTTGTTGGGAGTGTAATTTTTGCGGCAGGGTCGCACACGAATATCGTTAGTGCTAATCCAACGCCACTACTTTGGATGAATAACGAAAAAGATGATTCAGTGCTTACAACTGCGGATTCACGCGAAGTTACGCTAGAAAGTAATGCAAAAGTTTCTTTACGTAATATGCCAGGAACAGCGGATGCAACCGCGACGGTCGTTCCTAAAAATGTGCCTAATAATTTTGCTAGTCAAAAGGCATATGGACCAATTGCGTGGGCTTTTGGTAATATAACGGTCAATCAGGACGCAGTTCTGGATATGGGAACCGCGGCAGGTGGGCTTGCTTGGTATAATCGACCAGATAGTTCACCGGTAATCGCGCCAGCTGATATTAAGGCCTCAACGGTGAGTGGTGGCTTTGGTAATGTATATGTGAACGGTGGCATATTGAATTTACATTCATCACTTAACATTCCAGCGACAAATCCAATTATCCGGAATGTGAACGGTGATAAGTCTGCTGGGGCAACAATTGCGATTAATCAAGGTGGTAGCTTCTTTGTTACTGGTAATATGCCAGCTGACAAACCAGTGATTAATTTGGCAACGTCAAATACTGCCTTGATCATGAACCAACCAAAAGCATTTGATATTAAAAATATTGGTGGTACCGGAACGAGCAGCGATACCAATTATTCTGCCATCAATATTGGTGATTCTACGAACACCGCTAATAACAATCAGACTAAAACGCGTACATTTGCAATCAACAATAGTGATATTAGCTTGTGGAATAACACGACGGCATTAACAACTAATGACGATGGTATCATTACAGCACCCCAAGATGGTGATTTTGTTGACGTCGAAAACTTCTTACTTGAGCGAAAAGCAAATAACGCTAATGGTACAAGTACTTCACGGATTACGGCATCAGATGATATGTTGCAAGGCGCAGTTGATGAACGCTTGAATACGCAAAATTCGGCATTTGACCGAATCATGGGGCTTAACTCAGCACCAACAGTAACAATCCAACCTTGGCAAGCGCATGACGATGTGACGCTAGACTCATTGTTAGCACAACACAATGGTGATGTATATAAAACCGACTTCATCACGGATGCTGATAAAGCGTTGCGGGCACGAATTCAAATGGGGCAGTTGCCAAATCAAGCTAACCCAAACTATGAAACTGGTGATTTAGTAATGGCACCGGTCTGGGCTAATCACAATACAATTGTTGATCTTGATACGAATGATTCAGCAACAATCGATATTGATGCACCCGGTAGTTCATTATCAGTTGACGAAATTGGTGATAACGGATTTATGACTATTAAGGATAATGATGTAGCTGATTTCCAAAAAAATGTGCTGAATGGCGGTGATGACATTCAAGCAACTGTAAGCCGTGGGACAAACCCTGCGCGCTCAACAGAAACCACGACGAATGTGATTGATGTAACGCCACCAACACCGGTGCCACTTGAAGATATTAGTGCTGCCGATACCAGTAGTACCACAATTAGTGGGAGCGCTTCTGCTGACACGGCCAGTGTGCGGTTGAAGCTAAGTACTGATGAAGGTGCAACGTGGTCTGACTTTAGTGACTCAGTCGCTGTAACTAATGGTACGTGGACATTACCGCTACCAAGTGATTTAAAAGCTGGTGATCAGGTCCAAATTTTTGCATCTGATGGGACAAGTGTTAGCAAAGCGCGGGCATTAACTGGGGATAAGGAAAATGAAAATCCAGCCACAGAAATGACCTACCACGATGCAACTTTCCCAGCTGCGACAATTTACACGATTGTTGCCGCTAACACGGATAACGGTGACAACACGGGTAACGGTGGTAATACAGACAACGGTGATAACACGGGTAATGGTGATAACACAGATAACGGCAATACGACCAACCCAGGTGACACGACAACACCAGATAACACGAACACGGCCGGCACTGACACCGTGGTTGATACAAAGCCAACACAACCAGGCACGACTGATTCAGATAAAACAAAACCAATTACGCATTTACCAGGAAGTGGTGGCGATAAGCCAAACAAGAAGAAAACTAGTAAGCAAGCACCTAAAAAGGCCGCTAAGAAAACGAAGCAAGCTAATGGACAAAACAGTAAAGCTGCCGCTAAGAATGCGTTACCTAAAGCTGGTAACAAATTCGACCGCTTGCAAATGATCATTGCAACGCTTGGTGGAATTACATTATTAGGCGCGATTGTGTGGTTGAAAAAAATTCGCGGTAAAAATACGGAAGTATAATTGATGTTAAACTTTTACTAAAAAGTTAATGACTAGTAGTAAATAATAAACGAAAAGCACCAAATCACTTAGAGTTACCAAGTGATTTGGTGCTTTTCGAGGTTTTATTCCGTCTGACGTGGGATTTATAAAATGTGATGTATGATGCCACTGCGTGACTGAAAATCACATTGTGCACCGAGATGGAAGCACATGCCCAAGCCGCTTGCTTATGCCTGAGGTACGACAACGCAAAACATTCCAGCAGTTTGTTTGCAACAAACAACTGAATCTAATCAAAACCCGATTAGATTAGCCTTCCAGGCTGAATGTCTGTCTTGGGCAATTCGGGATAGCCGGCAGTCTAATGGCTAAAGCCAAAAGACTGCTCACATTTGTAGCTACGCTGGACAAATAAGGCCCGGTCGGTTCTACCCTCAGCGACAAACTCGACACGTGGTGTCACGTCCCATTTCGGTGTAAAGCCTACCGGCCACAAAGTGATTTTCAGTCACTCCGCTAGATAAGCGTAGAATTATTGATTACCGCTAAACTTGCAGTGACAAGGATTAGGGCATATTACTAGTCAGACTGCGTGCTCAAACTAACGAAGAGGCTGGAAACAGGCTGGACTTTAGTTCGCACCGTGATGGCATAATCAGTAACGGGTTTCGTTACTGATTATGGATTTGTGAAGATGGTTACCGCGTTAGCGAACCAATCTTCGCAAACATTTGAAGACCGCACTGTGGCTTCAAATGCTTGTCTTCCATCACGGTGTCCAGACTGGTTCCAGCCTCGTAGTGGGAATCAATCTGAGACGTATATCCAAATCCAGCGCTAGAAAAATTTTAGCCCTTTTTGATAATCTAGCGTATTAAATATAGGGGCAGAAATGCCATAGTTGGGGGGAGCAAGTATGGTTTTGAATACCATTTTAATCATGTGCGATCAATTTAGCACGTGAGGTATTGGGTTAACTATATTTTATAGTTTACATCAAGTGGTGGAAGTTGTAGACTTGTTCATTGGAGCTAAACTACAAAAAATAGTTTAATGTGAAAGTTAGTTAGAAAGTGTGCAGAAGTACATGATAAACAATTTAAAAAATAAATTTAGTGGTAAGGAAATTTGGCAACGAAACTTGATTGTGCTGTGGTTTGGTACCTTCATGACGGGGATTGGTGGTAGCTTGATTGCGCCATTTATTTCCTTGTACATTGCAACGTTAGGACATTACACGACCAAGGAATTAGCGTTCTGGTCCGGTGCTATTTTTGCGTCCAACTATATCGTTTTGGCCATTGTGTCGCCACTCTGGGGACGATTAGCCGATGCAAAAGGGCGTAAATTAATGTTATTACGGGCTAGCGCGGGGATGGCAGTGACTATCTTTTTAATGGGCTTTGTGACGCACGCATGGATGCTATTGGCATTACGGATGCTGTTAGGCGCATTTTCTGGTTTCACGTCTAATTCGATGGCACTAATGGCAACGACGACGCCGAAGACGGAATCAGGACGTGTAATGAGCACGCTGACAACAGGAAGCGTTGGCGGGATGTTGCTTGGCCCAATTATCGGTGGTGTTGTTGTTGGAATTGTTGGTTATCGTCCCGTATTTTGGATTACGGGAGTAATTATGGCAGCGGTTTTCTTCCTTGCCTTATTCTTCGTTAAAGAGGATTTCAAACCAATTATTGCCAAAGGTAAATTGGGGATGAAAGAAGTTTTCACATCAGTTAATAGTAAGACGATTGTCTGGGGGATGTTGCTAACAACAGCAATTACGCAAATCACTAATCAGTCAATTAATCCGGTGCTGTCGCTGTACGTTAAACATTTGATGCATGATACTGGTAACATTACCTTGATGGCCGGGGTTGTTTCAGCGGCACCAGGCATTGTGACGTTACTCGTAGCGCCACGGCTTGGACAGTTGGGCGATCACATTGGTCAGAAATACATTTTAGGTGCGGGTTTAGTATTTTCAATGTTAGTCTTTATTGGAATGTCATTTGCGACGAATGTCTATTATTTAATTGGGACGCGATTGTTGATTGGGGTGAGCGATGCCGCGATTTTACCAAGTGTTCAAGCGGTTTTAGCTAAACAAGCACCACAAGCAGTTACCGGGCGAGTATTCTCATATAATCAATCAGCACAGTCGATGGGTGCATTCATTGGTCCCTTAATTGGTTCAACAATTGCCGCGATGTTTGGTTACAATATGGTATTTATCGGTAGTGCCATTTTTGTGGTTATCAATCTGATTAACTATGCGACCCATACAAAAGATTTAGACAGCGAAGTTGCGGCATAATTAAATTAATAATTTGAGGTGAAGATAATGGATTTTAAGAATTCGAATACGGCATTAGTTGTTATTGATATGCAAGATGGTATCTTGTTTGGTGAAAAGCCGTTGGTACCACATGCACCAAAAGAACTATTAACTAAAACCAATCACTTGATTGAAGAGGCTATCAAAGCCGAAGCCCCAACTGCGTTAATTAATGTTTCAAGTGACCGAATCCCCGTGGCGATGCGTGAAAAATTCACTAACTTGTCGCTACGAGATGACTTGGTGGCGCATGAAAATAGTATGAGTTTTACCAAATACGAACCAAGCGCGTTTTCAATTGTGGCGTTGCAAAATTTCTTAAAGAAAGATATAGAAAATGTTTTGCTGACGGGAATCGTGACTGAAACTGGCGTATTGAAAACCGCCGAGGACTTAGTAGCCGCGGGGTTCAATGTTATTACGATTGAAGATTTAACGAGTGCACGGACTTCAGAAAATCATCAACACGCGTTAGAACGATTAGATACAATTGGAGATGTTATTTCGCTTGATCAAGTGATTGCATATTTGCAGTAGTAAATAGAATTGTAAGAATATGTTTCAAAACAGGTCTTAAGTTTTCTTTTCGGAAAGCTTAAGACCTATTTTGTTTAAATAAGAATTAGAGTGTGGGGAACTTGTAAGTGATGGATTCCAATGAAATTAACTAATTATTTAACTTGGGTGAATCTTTAATTGGAATAATATTATCATAAATGAGTGAAAACGCTTGCATTAATTTGAGATAAGTCCATGATTAAAAGTGGTACACGATACAATGGTGCGCCAGACAATTTGGTCAATGAAGGAGCTCCATCATGAAAAAAACATTAGGACTTACTGATAAAGAACAAGAAGCAGCTATGTTGAGCGCAGCCGATGTTGCGGGGATTCCATATACAGTTGAAAGCCAAGGCGAATTTAAAATTTGGGTTGATAAAGAAGAAAATATTTACGTTGAAATTAAATCAGCACCAACAGGCTTCCGGGCGGATCTTTTATTTGGACCAGCTAGCTTGGCATTGTTGAAAAATAATATTGAAATTCCAACAGAAGAAGATTTATTAAATTTCGTCAAGCAGTTAAACACAGACGATGTCCAAGACTTCTTGCTTGGTTATGTAATGGATGTGCCTCGTAAAGACGCACGGACGTATCTTGGAACTTTGAACCAAAAGTTTAACGAATTTTTAGTTGAAGCATAACAATTTAAGTGCGCCAGAAAAATCGTGTTACTCGCAAAATGAGTAGCACGATTTTTGTTGTATTTAGTGATAGAAGAGTGCTGGGAATTATGCCAAAATCATTTTAGCAACGTGCTGGTTTGCCGTAATAACTTCATTAATGTCGGCAGATTCAAGGAATGTCGCACGAAAAACATGAATCATTGTATTTGATAAGGCACTCGCAACGGCGTTGGTGTAGTTTAAGTTAATTAGATAATCCGTTAAGCGCCGTTCGTATTTATCCCACATTTTTAACAAGCGCCCATTCAAAGCGTCGTTTTCACGGATGATTGTGGGTAACTGCATTGCTTCGGGCGTGTGGTTATCGTTATCTGTCTGGTTTGCGGCATTTGCTTGCTGGATAAAAGTGATAAAAGCTGCCCAAATGTTTGTCGCGCCGTCAAGTCCGGCTAGTAAAGCATTAATCAATTCGTCTTCATCATCGAAAATAATATCTTCTTTTGAAGGGAAGTATTGGAATAATGTTTTTTTAGCAATATGACTTTCGGCAGCGATTTGGGCGGTAGTGACGTTATCATAGCCGTGCTCGGCAAAGAGTTTAACGGCAACATTAAATATTTCGGCGCGCTTGGCAGCCTTTTTTTCTTCTCGATTACTCATGTGATTATTTTACCACGTTCAAATAAAAATGTAACCTGGTAACTTTTTGTTGACAAAAAAGTAACTTGGTTACATAATGTGTAACGTTGATAAAAAGTAACCCGGTTACTTAAAAATAAATACACACGAAGGTATAGAATTATGGCTGCACAAACAGAAAAGAAGTTAAATCTGACGTGGATTTTCATTCCATTGAGTTTGATATTGTTCATGTCGACACTTGATCAAACGATTACGACCACCGCGTTAGATGGGATTGTCAAAGACCTAGGACACCTCAACCAATCAGCGTGGATTATCACGGGATTCATGTTAACTAGTGCCGTGATGACATTGATTTTTGGAAAACTCGGTGATATTTTTGGTCGCAAAATCATTTTACAAATTGCGTTGGCGATATTTATTTTAGGTTCACTATTTAGTGGCTTAGCACATTCAATGTTATTTTTGATTATCGCACGGACATTCCAAGGTATCGGTGCGGGAGGATTAAATTCATTGGTACAAGCGGTCACGGCAGATGTGGTACCAGCACGTACTCGTGGAAAATATCAAGCTTTGTTTGGATTGATCAGCATGGTCAGCTTAATTGCTGGGCCAATCTTGGGTGGTTACTTTGTTCAGTATGCTTCATGGCAATGGATTTTCTTTATTAACATTCCAATTGGAGTCATCGCTTCGGTAATCTTGGCAATTAAGTTACATTTGCCAAGCCGGGCAAATGTGGTAACAAAAATTGACTATTTAGGAAGTGTTTTTGTAACAACATTTACAGCATTAACTTTATTGATTGTGACATTAGGTGGCGAACAAGTTGCGTGGCACTCCGCAAAAATGTTCTACATGATTATTGGGGCAGTTGTTTCATTAATTGCGTACCTAATTGTGGAACACCGGATGCAAAAGGACGCGTTAACACCACTACCATTGTTCAAAAATTTGACGTTTAACAATGCGAGCTTACAATTTGCACTCGCCACAGCGGCATTATTTGTCGCAATGGTCTTTATCCCAATGTATGCGCAAATGATTCACCACGTTTCAGCTAGCCATTCTGGTTATTACATCATTCCAACGATGATTGCGATGATTATTGCAACGATGGTCGGTGGTGCAATCATCGAAAGAACTGGTAAATACAAGCTTTTGCCAATTATTGGGGCGGTTTTATTGGGCGTTGGTTTCTATGGTTTGGCACAAATTAGTTTAAATTCAGCCAATTGGTTTATCATTTTGTGGCAAATTCCCGTGGGCTTAGGCGTTGGCTTGTTTGTCCAAGTTGCAATGTTAGCTGGACAAAATACCGTGCCAGT
Source organism: Periweissella cryptocerci (assembly GCF_004358325.1). Taxonomy (NCBI): domain Bacteria; kingdom Bacillati; phylum Bacillota; class Bacilli; order Lactobacillales; family Lactobacillaceae; genus Periweissella; species Periweissella cryptocerci. The sequence goes on from NZ_CP037940.1 coordinate 2,390,606, forward strand.
GCGGGATCTTGGTACGGCAACTGGTGTTTTGAATTTCTTTAAAACCCTAGGCGGTGCCTTTGGTGCAGCAGCCTTTGGTGTAATCTTAACTAATGATATGGGGACGCATTTGGCTAATCCGATTCACGCCTTCCAAACGGTCTTTATCTGGACAATTCCAATTGCGGTAGTTTTACTTATTTTGGCGGTGTTCTTGAAGGAAGAACCATTGTCTGAAGAAGTCTTAGCATATGAAGATTAATTATTAAAAATGGAAGTGGGGTAAAAGGTGGTGTAGCCTTTTATCGGACGTTAATAAGCCTGATTTCTACCTTACGATGAGGGGAAATCAGGCTTATTTTGTAGGCTGGACAAGTTATGCCTCAGCCTAATTTTTATAATTAGCCAGCGTCTTAATAAATGACCGCAATGCACGGCAATTTTGTGAGATTGGTGCATAATGAAATTAAGGGGATACGGCCAGATTTAGTGGTGGGTTTTCTAGATGATTGAGTAGTTAAGGTTGGTGGCAAATGATAAAAAACGTTAGTACAGTAAAAATTGTTGAGGGGATATTGTTAGTGATTGCCAGTGTAGTAATCTTTATCTTGTTAATTAATGATATCGAACCATTTCACGACGTATTTTTGGCGGCGCAACCACACGAAATAGCATTTGCCTTATTCCCAATTATTATTGCATGCACTTTTGGCATTATCCTCCTACTGGCGATGCACGACTTAAGTCCTAAATGGACGGATATTACGTTTGTAGGTTTGGCAATTGCCAACGTGCCAGTACTAATGATGGAAGGGTTAGGCAATTATCCAGTTTGTTGGTATCCAGTTATTGGCTTAATTATTGCTATGATTGGTGCAGGCGTCGAGCGAGCATAAATTGGATTTTAGAAGTTAAAATTATCATTTTTTAGTAACGCACAAGCAAGTCAACCATAAATGATGGGGGATTTGCCTGTGTGTTTTTGTAGTCTATTTAGATAGTTGTCTAAATATTATGGTATAATCTATTTAGGCAAAACACTAAATAGATTGTGGAGGTTTGTTTGACAAAATAAGAGAGGTGAGGTGAAGGCATGGGGTTACAGACGACATTAAAAGCTTTAGCGAATCCGGTACGCCGTGAAATTCTAATGCTGTTGAAAGATGGACGCCATTCAGCAGGCGAAATCAGTGAGCATTTTGCATTGAGCAATGCCACGGTTTCGCATCACTTAGCTCAACTGCGGCAAGGTGACTTGATTCGCGAAACAAAATATAAAAATTTCATTTATTATGAACTTAATCTCAGTGTTTTTGAGGAAGCAATGCTCTGGTTGAAAGGATTGACAGGTGAGGATGATGAAGAAAATTAAACAAATGTGGTGGCCGACCGTAGTGGGGCTGATTCCGTTAGTTATGGGGGCAGTGTTGTACAACCAGTTGCCTAATCGGATTCCCATCCATTACAATGTGAATGGGTTACCAGATAATTACGCGGGTAAACTATTTGGGGTGGTGTTCTTGCCACTATTGCTAATTGCTGTGAATTTTTTAATTTTTATTACACGGGAACATGCTCGGCAAAAAAATAAACGCTTGAATGAAATTATCATTTGGATTGTACCGTTGTTGGCGCTTGTCCTCCAACCAACGACACTATTAACAGCATTAGGTTATCAACTAAATGTTATGACAATTGTGATGATTACAGTTGGGGTGATATTTATGGTACTAGGGAATTATATTCCTAAGGCTAGCCCTAATCGAACAGTGGGATTTCGCTTCAAAACGACGCTAACCAATCCTGAAAATTGGCAAAAAACCAACCGACTTGGTGGCATTATGATGGTGATTAGTGGGTTACTATTTATTATCGGTGGCGTGTTGGGGATGTGGAACGTCATGTTTGCAATTGGTGCATTAGTGATTAGTATGATACTAACGGTGGTTGTACCAATTGTTTATTCTATTAAGCTTCACAAGCACTTTGAAATGTAATTTAGGGAGGAAATTAAGTAAATGATTATTCGAGAAGCAACAGTAGCGGACAATGAGCGTATTGGGGAATTATTCGGCGTTATATTTGGGCAAATGGATTTAGCGGAATTACGCGACCTGAGCGAAACCAAACGTAATACACTAATTGGTCAGATTTATGGGTCAACCAAGTTGAAAGCTGTTGCAAAATTAATGGTCGCTGAAATAGATGGATACATTGTTGGGGCAGCGTATTCATACGATGGTAACAATGAAACTAAAACAGACGAAGTAATTCGTGAACAAACGGGTGATTATGAGTTACATCCTGATCAAGAGGCGCAAGCAGACGAATGGTACCTCGAGATGCTGGTGGCGGATAGTGAGTTCCGTGGGCAAGGAATCGGTTCCGCATTAATGAAAAATGTTGAAAACTTGGCAATTACGAGTGGATTACCATACTTTAGTTTGAATGTGGATTTTGCCAATGAAGATGCCCGTCGATTGTACTTACGCCAAGGCTTCGTTGATGATGGCGTAATAAAAATTGGTGAGCATGATTATTACCATATGAAAAAGCAAATTAATTAACAATAAGAAGTGCGACAAAAGATGGTTTACAGCCTTTTGCTCGTTAATAAGACTCTATTTAGTCTGACATGGGATTGGCCACTCCGTTAGTTAGGTATAATACTCAAACTAGCGAAAACCGTTATAAACCACAGACCTCAGTAGTATGGAAAAAACACTGAGGACTAATAAAAATTCAGTAATTCGATGATTGAAAAGTACGAAAACGATAATTTCACGCTAGAATAAATAGAATGGTTAATAAGACTGATTTCTACCTTACGATAAGGAGAAATCAGTCTTATTTTGTGGGCTGGAGTTATGTCTCAGACTCTCACTCTATGAACTAAACGAAGCGATAGAGTGAGCGGCTAATCATGGAAATTAATTAGTGCGAGGATTTCTTGAGTTAGTATCTCTGCTGGTAGTGGCTCACTAACTTGAATCCAATCTGTGATGACTCGGGTAAAGCCAGCTAAGAAAAAACTGCGCTGCGTGGGAGTTAAACTTGCTAATATCGGAATGTGTTGGGCAAGCTGTAATGAATAGGTGTAAAATTCTTGCTCAAAAATATAAGTAAGATTATTTTTAACTAGTAAGGTATTGTCTGGGGCATGGGCACCGAAATGTTCAAAACTTAAACGAATAATTTGTTCAAGTGATAAACTTGCTGGCGCGTTGTCAATATCAGCTTGGTAAGCGGCAAAAAGTTGGCGTGAGCGTTCACGAAGCACGTCTTCTTTGGTTGCGAAGTGGCGATAGAAAGTTAGCCGAGCGATACCGGCACGTTTGGCAATCTCGGTCACTTTAATCGCTTGGTATTCTTTTTCTTGCATCAAAGATAAAAGGGCTTTGATAATCCAATCTTTACTAAGTTCGCCTTGCGCTGATCCGTCCATGATTTCACCTGTAACATTTTCTATATTTTGTATCTTCTTGATTATATATCTACATTATACAATGGGTGTAACAAATGTAACAGGAATACCAAGGTGGTATTTCACATGTGTACGATTCACGTAAGATACCAGGAGACATAGATATGAAAAATGTTGTAATTGTTGTTGATCACCCATATACAGCCACGGCGTGGGAAAATGAACCCCATAATCGGAGCTTTACAGCAGCGTTGGCGCATCAGGCGGTCGAAGCATACCAAGCTAGAGGTTATCATGTTGATGTAATTGATTTACATGTTGAGAACTTTGATCCGGTTATGCATGCTGAAGATTTAGTTGCTTGGCGGCAGAAAGAACCAATTAACGAACAGATTAGAATTTATCAGGCAAAAATTTTAAATGCTCATGAGTTAGTTTTTGTGTTTCCAATTTGGTGGGAAACGATGCCGGCAATGATGAAAGGTTTCTTTGATAAAGTTTTTGCAAAAGGCATTGTTTACATTGAAGATCAACACACACATCTGTTTAAGCATCAATTTACACAGTTAGAACGCGTGCACTTACTAACGACGATGGCGACGCCAAACTTATTGTACCGAGTGATATTTGGGAGTCCGGTGGTGAAATCAATATTTCGCGGCACCTTTCATAAAATGGGGATTCACCAACTAAAGTGGCAAAATTACGCTGCCGTTGCGAGTCAGCCTACCAATAGGCGGGAAAAACTTTTAGCTAATGTCAAAAATAAACTCAAATAGAAGGCGCTAAAGAGGTGAATATTTTGAAGGGCTCCAAGAAAGTTAGACAAAATCTAACTGACTTGGAGCCCTTTTATTATGGCAAAATATACAATCGAACAAAAAATTGAGATAGTGAAAGAATATCGAACTGGAAGTATTAGCCAGCGCGGATTGAGTAAGAAATATAACATTCCTGATTCAGTGATAAGGCGTTGGATCAGAAAAGCAGAACTTCATGGTTTTGATTCATTAAAGCGTAAGCAATCAAAGAGATTTTTTGATGGTAATGAAAAGCTATCTATTATGTTAACTAATGGCTTAAGCATTACATGCGCATTGAACCGAGTATGGTGATTCACTGGGCCAAACGCGATTCGATGTAGGCGAATTGATTGCGCTAAAAAGCCCAAGGCGAGGCAGGGCCTAATAAGCATAATGACAAATCCTAAACCCAACAACTAAATCTGAAACTGACAAGTTAATTCAGAGAATCTAGAGTTAAAACAAGCGACTTTTACCGTGGCCGAATTGGAGCTAGCGGTCTCAAAAAAATTAGAAGCCTTGGCGATGGAAAGCAAACGAAATAAAGAACTTACGCAAAGTAGTTGAAATCGTTAAGGCAATCAATTCAAAACTGGAAGATTTACTTGAGTTCATAGGTTTAAATCGCAAGACATTTTACTACAATCGAGCACGTTTGAATTACGACAAATATAGTGAAGTCAAAGATCTTATTAAATGGCTTTACGCTGGTAGTGATGAAACTTATGGTTATCGCCGGATCCAAGATGAACTATTCTTATTTGGCTATGTCTTCGATGATGAAACTGTCCGCCGTATTATGCGTTCAATCAAGCTAATGCCAACGTGTTACTGGACAAAATCTGGCAAGTTTTCATCTTACAAAGGAGAGCACGGAAAAGTCGCTGAGAACCTAGTTCGTCGTGACTACGTAGTTACAAGTGGGCGTAAGAGTAAAGTTTTGTGGTACACAAGCCGTACACCGTGTTAACCACTGATGTGACTCAAATAAATTTATTAGGTACCAAACTATATTTAGCTGCGATTATCGACATGTATAGCAAAGAAATATTGGCATATGATATTCGGACGTCACCAAATATGGCACAAGTAACCGCCTGTGTTGATCAATTACAACAAGTATTACCCGATGATGTCCAACCAATTCTGCATAGCGACCAAGGAACACTGTATCAACTCCCACGTTACCAAAACCGCCTAGATGAAGTAGGTTTAATTCAAAGCATGTCTCGTAAAGGAAACTGTTTGGATAATGCGCCAATGGAAAGTTTCTTTAGCTTGGCTAAACGTGAATTCATTTGGCGAAAAGAATTCGTATCAATTGATCAATTCAAAGAAAGCTTTTCGCGATATGTCTCACGGTTCAACAACGTTCGCATCTCACGAAAAAACAAGGGCTTGACCCCTGTTGAAATTCGGAATCAAGCCCTTGCGGCATAAATATTAAATTGTCTAAGTTTTTTGGAGCCCTTCACTTTTAGCACCTTTTTATTTTGCGTTGAAAAAAGCGCCCACAGATGCATGAAATTGTGATTTATTATGGATTTTAGACATTGTTTGACTAAAGCTGACTAAAAAGTAGCAACTGAGATTCTTACAGCCACAAGGGCTGACAAATTTCTTTAAAAAAATGAGACAAACACTTTGACAAATGCTGACATTAGAGTATTATATTACTTGTTAGCACTTAGTAGTAACGAGTGCTAAAGTGAGGTGAAAGATATGTTAACAGATCGTCAAAAGTTAATCTTGAAGGCGATTGTGCGTTCTTACACTGACACAGGACACGCAGTTGGCTCTAAAGCGTTGGTTGAGAGTTTACCAATCTCAGTCAGTTCAGCGACCATTCGTAATGAAATGGCGACCCTAGAAGAAACTGGTTTAATTCAAAAGGAACATACAAGTTCTGGCCGGATTCCTTCAGTTGCTGGGTATCGTTATTATGTTGATCATTTAAACGACATCGATTTATCGGTTGGTCAGCAAGAATTATCTTTGATTCGTGATTCGATGGTCGGTAATTATGCCAAAGTCGATGAAATTATCGCTCAATCAACGAATATGTTGTCACAGTTAACTTCGTTTACGGCACTCGCAGTTAAACCTGAAGCAATTGATGCAAAGCTTTCGGGCTTTCGCTTAGTTCCATTAGGTAATCACCAAGTAATGGCGATTCTAGTAACTGATGATGGGGATGTTGAAAGTCAACAATTCTCAGTACCGCGTGAAGTTAGTGGTGATCAACTTGAAGCCATCGTGCGTCTCGTGAACGATCGGTTAGTCGGGCAACCGCTTCAAACCGTTATCCATCGTTTGGCGACTGATATTCCGATGTTAGTCGGGCAGTATTTGCAATCACCATCGGGGTTTTTACACACCTTTGGGCAAGTGCTTGACCGCGCGGCATCAGATCAATTCTTCGTTGGTGGCCGGCTTAATTTGCTTGATTTTAGTCGAGTTGATGATTCCGATACCATTAAGGACCTGTATCAGTTGTTAAACAATAAGGCCGACATGCACGACGTCATGGGCGGTTCAGATGCGAATAAACCAGTTTCAGTCCGCATTGGCGATGAAATTTCCAATGACCTATTGAAAAATTATTCACTACTGACTGCTAATTATGATGTCGGTGATCATGGCAAAGGGATGATTGCCATCCTGGGACCAACCCGCATGCCTTATTCACGGACAATCGGTTTACTCGGAGCATTCCGTCAAGAACTAACCAATAAACTATTAAATTATTATCAATTCTTTGATGAGTAAAGGAGGTACAGAATGGCAGAAGATAACCAAAATGTTGAAGAAACAGAAAAGACAGTTGATGAAGCAACTGATACTTCAAAGGACGAAACCGTTGAAGTTGACGAAGCGCTTGAAATTGATCCATTAGCTGACCTTCAAGCTAAGTACGATGTCGTGGAAGATCAATATATCCGCGGTCAAGCTGAAATGGCTAACATGAATGCACGTTTTAAAAAAGAACGGGAACAATTGTTGAAGTACGAAGGTGCCAAACTGGCCAAGTCAATCTTGCCAGCGATTGATAACTTGGAACGAGCATTATCAGTAGAAGCTGACGATGACGCGGCCAAGCAATTAAAGGCCGGTGTTGAAATGGTGTTAAAGACCATGAACAAGGCTTTGGAAGACAATGATATTAAAGTTGTCGGTGAAATCGGTGAAAAGTTTGATGCTGATTTCCACCAAGCAATTCAATCCGTACCAGCTGATAATGAACATGCTGCAGATACAATCGTCTCAGTAATGCAAAAAGGCTACGTATTGAAGGATCGTGTTATCCGACCAGCAATGGTTAGTGTTGCACAATAAAATTTAAATTAACAAAATAACTTCGGTGAAAATTACAACCGAAAAAACTATATAAAAAGAGGTAAAGCATACAATGGCAAAAATTATTGGTATTGATTTAGGTACTACTAACTCAGCAGTCGCAGTAATGGAAGGTAACGAACCTAAGATTATTACTAACCCAGATGGTGACCGTACTACTCCTTCAGTTGTTTCATTTAAGAACGGCGAAGAAATCGTTGGTAAGGCAGCCAAGCGTCAAGCCGTTATCAACAAGAACACGGTTTCATCAATCAAGCGTCACATGGGTGAAGACTACAAGGTAGACATCGATGGTAAGAAGTTCACACCACAAGAAATTTCAGCTAAAGTTTTGAGCTACATCAAGGGTTATGCTGAAGATTACTTGGGTGAAGAAGTTACACAAGCTGTTATTACTGTGCCTGCATACTTCAACGATGCCCAACGTCAAGCAACTAAGGACGCTGGTAAGATTGCTGGCTTGCAAGTTGAACGGATTATTAACGAACCAACTGCTGCTGCTTTGGCATACGGTATGGACAAGTTAGATCACGATGAAAAAATCCTTGTTTATGACTTGGGTGGTGGTACTTTTGATGTTTCAATCCTTGAATTAGGTGATGGTGTGTTCGATGTGCTCTCAACTAATGGTGATACTCACCTTGGTGGGGATGACTTCGACGAAAAGATCATGGACTGGATGCTCACTGAAATCAAGAATGGTGAAGGCGTTGACCTTTCAAACGATACGATGGCCCTCCAACGTTTGAAGGATGCTGCTGAAACTGCTAAGAAGACTTTGTCATCATCAACTTCAGCTGACATTGACTTGCCATTTATCGCATCAACTGATAACGGTCCAGTGAACGTGTCATTGACACTTTCACGTGCTAAGTTCAACCAATTGACACTTGATTTGATTGAACGCGCTGAAGGCCCAGTACGCAACGCTTTAAAGGATGCTGGTTTGTCAATGTCAGACATCGACGAAGTTATCTTGAACGGTGGTTCAACTCGTATTCCAGCTGTTCAAGAATCAGTTAAGAAGTTAACTGGTAAGGAACCTAACCACTCAATCAACCCTGATGAAGCGGTTGCCCTTGGTGCCGCTGTTCAAGGTGGTGTGTTGACTGGTGATGTTAAGGATATCGTCTTGCTTGACGTTACACCATTGTCACTTGGTATTGAAACTATGGGTGGGGTCTTCACTAAGTTGATTGACCGTAACACTACAATTCCAACTTCTAAGTCACAAGTGTTCTCAACTGCTGCTGATAACCAACCAGCTGTTGATATCCACGTGCTTCAAGGTGAACGTCCAATGTCTGCCGATAACAAGACATTAGGTCGTTTCCAACTTAACGACATTCCTGCAGCTCCACGAGGAATCCCACAAATCGAAGTTAAGTTCGATATTGATAAGAACGGTATCGTAAATGTGTCTGCTAAGGACCTTGGTACTAACAAGGAACAAAACATCACTATCAAGTCAAACTCTGGTTTATCAGATGAAGAAATTGAAAAGATGATGAAGGATGCAGAAGCTAACCAAGAAGCTGATGCAAAGCGTAAGGAAGAAGTTGAACTCCGTAATGAAGTTGACCAATTAATCTTCCAAACGGAAAAGACAATTAAGGACGTTGATGGTAAGGTTTCTGAAGAAGAAATCAAGCCAACTCAAGAAGCTCTTGATGCGTTGAAGGCTGCCCAAGCAGACGACAACATCGAAGACATGAAGGCTAAGAAGGATGCTTTGAGCGAAAAGGCTCAAGACTTAGCTGTTAAGTTGTACCAACAAGCACAAGAAGGTCAAGAAGGCCAACCTGCTGATGGACAAGCCGCTGATGATAACACCGTTGATGGCGATTTCGAAGAAGTTGACCCAGATAACAAATAATATTAATCGTTAATAGGAAGTGGGTTTAGGAATTTTCCTAAGCCCGCTTTCCGCGTTAAACATGGAGATTAATGAAAACGTCGCTTTTTATCAATTCATGATAGAATAGAACGATAGTTAAGTTGAAAATAAAAGGGGATCAGGGAATGGCAAGTAATCCATATGACACATTAGGTGTCGCAAGTGACGCATCTCAAGATGAAATTAAAAAAGCCTACCGCAAGCTTTCTAAGAAATATCACCCAGATATTAACCATGAGGCTGGTGCTGAAGATCATTATAAGGACGTTCAAGAAGCCTATGAAACAGTTGGTGATGAAACGAAGCGTTCAAACTTTGATCAATATGGATCAGCTGAAGGTCCACAAGGATTTGGCGGTTTCGGTGGCGGCGGTCAAAGTTATGGCGGCGGAGGCGGCTTCGGTGGTGGTTTTGAAGATATCTTCAGTCAAATGTTTGGTGGCGGAGGCGGCGGAGGTCGCCGTAATCCAGCCGGTCCACAAGCTGGCCGTGATTTACAATACCAAATGGATTTAAAGTTTGAAGAAGCCATCTTTGGTAAAGAAACCACGATTAAATATACACGTGAAGCTAATTGTAAAACGTGTGACGGTACTGGTGCAAAACCAGGAACATCTCCAATTACATGTCGCAAGTGTGGTGGTTCAGGATATATCAACGTTGTCCAAAACACACCACTTGGCCGCATGCAAACACAATCAACTTGTGACGTTTGTGGTGGTACTGGGCAAGAAATCACTGACAAATGTGAAACTTGTGGTGGTTCAGGCCACACGACGCAAGATCACGAAGTTAAGGTTACGGTTCCAGCCGGGGTTGAAGATGGCCAACAAATGCGTCTAAACAGCCAAGGTGAAGCCGGAACCCATGGTGGTCCTTATGGTGATTTGTATGTGATTTTCCGTGTACAAACATCGAAGGAATTTGATCGTGATGGCGCTGAAATTTACTTTAAGCTGCCAATCAGCTTTGTTCAAGCTGCGTTGGGTGACGAAGTGCTCGTGAAGACTGTGCATGGTGAAGTGAAGATGAAGATTCCAGCAGGAACACAAAACGGCACTAACTTCCGCTTAAAGGGAAAAGGTGCGCCTAAACTCCGTGGTAGTGGAAATGGTGACCAACATGTAACAGTCAACGTGGCTGTGCCAAAGAGCTTGAATAAGGATCAAAAGAAGGCGTTGAAGGCATTTGCTGAAGCCGGTGGCGATCGTATTCCAAAATCTGGCGGATTGTTTGGTTAATAAGCATAATCAATTTAAGGTCTCTGAATTTAATTCAGGGCCTTTTTTTATTTTTGAGGAGGGGGGCCTTGGGTTTATCAACCAAAAATTGGGTACTAAATAATTTGATTGTAAGTAACATGAATTCCGTTCATTCAAAAGATGAAATATAATCGTTTGTTTCATCTTAAAAAGACGAGTAAACTAAGTAACATACGAAAAAGGAATGGGGAATTTTATGGCAGTCGAAAAACCAGAAATGGCACGTGAATTAAAGAATCGACATGTGCAGCTTATTGCACTTGGGGGGACGATTGGAACCGGATTATTCATGGGAGCCGGTTCATCAATTAAGATGGCAGGACCAGCAATCTTGTTTGTTTATTTAATCACCGGGGTGTTTGCGTTTTTCATCATGCGTGCACTTGGTGAATTATTGGTTTCAGATACTAAACAACATAGTTTTGTTAACTTTATTGAAAAATATGTTGGTAAGGACGCTGGATATATCGTCGGATGGACGTATTGGATTAGCTGGATTACGATTGCGATGGCTGAATTAACAGCAATTGGCGCATATGTTCAATTTTGGCTTCCAGGGGTACCACAGTGGATTCCTGATTTGATTTTCCTACTTGTTTTATGGGGATTGAACTCAGTCACAGTTAAGGCATTTGGGGAAACTGAATTCTGGTTCTCCTTAATCAAAATTGTGGCGATTGTTGCATTAATTGCAACTGGGGTGATTTTAGTTGCCGTTGGGTTTAAGACACCGATGGGACATGCTTCATTAGGAAATTTAGTTAACTACGGTGGTTTCTTTCCAACTGGTGGGAAGAACTTTATCTTAGCTTTTCAAATGGTTTTCTTTGCATTCTTAGGAATTGAAATCGTTGGGGTAACTGCCTCAGAAACTAAGAATCCAAAGAAGATTATTCCTAAAGCCATTAATGAAATTCCAACGCGGATATTAATTTTCTACATTGGTGCGTTGCTCGCCATTATGAGTATTTATCCATGGACACAATATTCAAGTGCTGAATCACCATTTGTCCAAGTTTTCAGTGCAGCGGGTATCAAAGCTGCGGCCGCAATTATTAATGTGGTTGTTTTAACTGCTGCAGCATCAGCATTGAACAGTTCAATTTTCACAACTGGTCGGATGATGTTTGCTTTGACGAGTGAGAAGAGCCGGTTCCACAAGTTATCACGCGCACAAGTTCCTGCCCGTGCAATTAGCTTGTCAGTTGGTATTGTTGGGATTTCAGTTGTTTTGAATGGAGTTATGCAAGGTAAGGTCTTTGGCTTTATTACTTCTGTTGCAACGACAACTTTTATCGTCATCTATGCCATGATGTTAGTGGCCCATTTACGTTATCGTAAACAAATGAAAGGGATGTTACCAAAAGATGGTTTCTTGATGCCCGGTGCTCCAATTACCGATTACTTAACATTAGCCTTCTTATTATTTGTTTTCGTTGTGCTTTTCCTACAAGCGGCCACAATGTGGGCCGCAATTGGTGCTCTCGCCTGGTTTGCTATTTTGATCATTTGGCGGTTAACTCATCGCAAATTGGATAATACAAATTAATTTATTCTGAGAATTTTAAGTTTCCTCTTCCATTACCAATTCACGAAGATTACACTATTAAACAGTGTGAAAAGTTTGTATCTTTGAAAAGGTGAGGAAGTAAGGATGAGGCATAGGAAATTTTTGCGTCTGTCATTAGGATGGCGGATTTTAGCGGGACTAATCATCGGGATTCTTCTTGGGGTAGTCTTTTACCAGAACAAGACGTTTATCGGTGTAGCACAGGGAACGGGAACCATATTCATTAATATGATTTCAATGATTGTGCTGCCAATTGTAGTTTCAAGTTTGACGGTTGGGATTGCCAACATGGGCGATTTACACAAACTCGGCCGGATTGGTGGTAAGACACTTATCTACTTTGAAATCATGTCAACCGTAGCGTTAGCGTTGGGGTTATTGATGGCCAATCTCACACATGTGGGGACACTGGTAGATTTGCATAGTTTACAAGCAACGGATATTTCACAATATGTTGCTTCAGCTAAGGAAGCATCGCATCATGGAATTGGCGATATTCTGATGACCATTGTGCCAACCAATATATTTGCGGCACTTAGCGCAGGAAATATGCTCCCAATCATTTTCTTTGCTGTTTTCTTTGGGCTTGGTGTGGCGGCAATTGGTGAACGTGGGCAAATCATTATTGATTTCTTACAAGCGGTTGCTGAAACAATGTTTAAAGTTACTAGTTGGGTGATGCAACTTGCACCATTTGGAGTGGCTGGATTGATTGGGGTCACAGTTGCCCAACTTGGATTGAATTCCTTGAAGCCGCTTGGTTTGTTCATTTTGGTGGCTTATGCTACGATGGCAATCTTTATTATTGGAATTATGGGAATTGTGGCTAAAATCTTTGGCTTTAATATTTTTGATAATTTATTGGTAATTAAAGATGAACTGATATTAGCTTTTACTACAGCGAGTTCTGAAGCTACCTTGCCTCGCTTGATTGAAAAAACGCAAAAATTGGGTGTTTCCAAAGGGGTGGTATCATTTGTCATCCCAACTGGTTATACATTCAATCTGGACGGTTCTGCCATTTATCAAGCATTGGCTGCGTTGTTCTTAGCTCAGGCGTACCATATTCACTTGTCACTTGGACAACAAATTACCTTATTAGTTGTCCTAATGGTCACTTCAAAAGGCATGGCGGGTGTTCCAGGGGCGTCATTTGTGGTCTTGCTAGCTACCATCTCAACAATTGGTGTTCCCGCTTCAGGGTTAGCATTAATTGCTGGGATTGATCGGTTAGTTGACATGGGACGGACAGCAGTTAATGTGGCTGGTAACTCATTGGCAACAATGGTGATTGGTAAATCGGAAGGCGAGTTCGATATGGCACAACACGATGCTTATGTCGCTTCGTTTAAAAAACAAAAATAGTTAATTACAAGGAGCTGGGAAGAAATTTGCCCAGCCTCAAAAGTAAGTCTGCGTTCTCCCGATTATGCGGTGGAACGCAGGCTTTTTTCGTGCGGCAAGTGGTTTCTGTGTGGAACATAATGGAGCTATTTCGTCTGACGTGGGATTGAATAAAATTGATCACTGCGTGCCGGTAAATTGCTTGGCGCACCACGCTGGAAGCAGCCGTCCAAGCCAAAGTACGGTCTTGGTCGGTACGGTCTTGGTCGGTTCGGACAAGCTGGGAGTCTAAGGAATAAATTCCTAAGACTCCTCATCTTATCCTCAGCGGAAATATGTGCTACACACATATTTCCCAGTCGTGGTGTAAAGGCTGCGCCCGCCAAGCAATTTACCGCCACTCCGTTAGTTAGTAATAATTCTCAAACTAGCGAAAAAACAGGTCACAGTAGCATGAAAAAATAACACTGATAGTAGAACCCCAGTAATTCGATGATTGAAAAGTACAGAAACGACAAATCCACAATAACGGCTCTATTTCGTCTGACCTGGAATTTATAAAATGCGATGAGATGTATGATTAACGCTAAACATGCAGCGACAAGGATTGCGGGCATATTACTAGTCAGACTGCCTGCTCAAACTAACGAAGAGGCTGGAAACAGGCTGGACTTTAGCTCGCACCGTGATGGCATAATCAGTAACGGGTTTCGTTACTGATTATGGATTTGTGAAGATGGTTACCGCGTTAGCGAACCAAGCTTCGCAAACATTTGAAGACCGCACTGTGGCTTCAAATGCTTGTCTTCCGTCATGGTGTCCAGACTGGTTCCAGCCTCGTAGTGGGAATCAATCTGAGACGCATATCCAAATTCCACGCTAGAAAAATTTTACCCAACATAATCCGCAGAAGTCATTGATATAGCTCACTTAATTCGTTATGGTAAAGCTGCCAATCGTCATTTGGTCTCTGTTGGACATGCATGTTGCGAAATACTTCATGTTATAATGGTACATAGATGTTGATAGACAAGTGAGGAATAGCCATGGATAAGCAGACAATGCGTACGGAAGTGCTGGCAGAATTGGATCAACTGACGCCAACTACAAAAATGGCACAAGTTAAGGTATTATTATCGGAGCTAGAAGGCTTACCAGCTTGGAAGAATGCCAAGACAATCGGCGTGACTTATAGTGTTCCAGTTGAATTACCAACGTTGCCAATTATCATGGCAGCTTGGGCTGAAGGGAAACGAGTGACCTTGCCAAAAGTAATGCCCCATCGTCAGTTGGCTTTTTTTGAATATGATGTGCAAACACCACTAATCCAAAATGATTTTGGCCTGTCGGAACCAGTTGAGTCATCGGCAGTTGTCCCAGAAGATATTGATTTACTGATTGTCCCAGGGTTACGATTTGCGGCTGATACTCAGTTGCGTTTGGGCTTTGGCGGGGGTTATTATGATCGTTTCTTAGCCAAGTTTGCTGGTGTAACATTGAGTATGGCCTTGCCAGAAATGGTTGTTCCGACAGCTGATTGGCCAATCGAAAAATTCGATCAAGCCGTTGATATCTTACTAAAAAAATAAAAAGGAAATTAATAATTTGAATCAACAAATGACGTACTATTGGAATCGCTTCAAACTTGCTCCATTTGTAACTTATATTTTAGTTATCATGAATGTCATTGTTTTTGGACTGATGACATTAACTGGTGGAACTACTAGTATTGAAAATTTAATCCGTTGGGGAGCCGACTATGCACCATTAATCATTGAACAGGGGCAATGGTATCGGTTGATTAATCCCATTTTTATCCATATTGGGATGGAACACATTCTTTTGAACATGATTACCTTGTTCTTCATTGGGAATGTGTTAGAGCGAATTTTTGGTCATTGGCGTTTTATTGTTATCTACATGATTGCCGGAATTGGTGGAAATATCGCAAGTGCCGTCTTTGCGCCTGAATCTGTTGCTGCTGGTGCTTCAACCGCAATTTTTGGTTTGTTTGGTGCTTTCTTAATGGTTGGGGAATCATTCTGGGAAAATCCCTATGTCCGCCGGCAAACACAGACATTTATTATTTTTATCATTTTGAATTTGGCTTCGGGGTTTGTTCCCAATTCTGGCATGGATAATTTTGGACATTTAGGTGGATTATTCACCGGGTTCCTCGCCGCATATATGGTCAGTGTCCCTAAAAGCGTTGGTACGATCAGTAAGTATAAGCGTATCCTTGGGGTAGTATTACTGTTAGCGATTGTCTTTGTGGCGATGAACTTTGGCCTTTTTGGATAAAATGGTAACGAACTAAGCAACCGAAATTAATGAAATGATGAGGTAAAGGTACATGATGAATACCTACTACGATGTGCTACAGTTGCTCAAGAAATATGATATTTTTATCCACGTCGGGAAACGATTATGGGATATTGAACTAGCAGCACTTGAAATTGATAACATGCACAAATCCGGTCTGATTAGTGATAAAGAGTACGCTCGTGTGAAAATTATTTTACTACATGAGCATTCGCTTGAAGAAAAACAACCGACCGATTAACAAATAGGTAAAAAGCTCACGTTGTTAAAACGTGGGCTTTTTGTATTTGACAAACTATTTAGCAATGCGATTTTTGGTATACCAATATTGAAATAATCGCAAAACTTGTATGCGCTTACCCAAAATCGGTATAATGGAGCTTGTGAAAGAATAACTATCAAAGGAGAATCGTAAATGTCTGATGTATTTCGAGCAATTGGAGCCTATGAAGGATTACCAATCGCAGATACCAATGCACTGCAGTACGTGGAATTACCATTAGTTCAACCTGAAGGGCATGATATTTTAGTTAAGGTTAAGGCAGTTTCTGTTAACCCCGTTGATGCGAAGCTCCGAAGCACGTTGCCTAAAAGCGAAAAAGCGCATATCTATGGATACGATGCTGTCGGTGAAGTTGTCGCAGTTGGTGAGGCGGTAACTAAGTTTATCGTTGGTGAGCAAGTCTTCTACGCCGGCGTGATGAAACGTGCCGGTAGTGACGCTGAGTATCAATTAGTCGATGAAGCCGTCGTAGCGATTAAACCGGAAACCTTGACCAATGCCGAGGCTGCGGCAATGCCCCTGACAAGTTTGACCGCATTTGAATTAATGTTTGAAAAGATGGGCATGACCCCCGCGGCCGATGCGCATGATGGTGAAACTTTGTTGGTCATTAATGGTGCTGGTGGTGTTGGTTCAGTGATGATTCAACTTGCCAAGTGGTTAGGTATGACCGTAATTGCCACTGCCTCACGACCAGAAACAGTGGCTTGGGTTGAAAAAATGGGTGCTGATTTTGTGGTTAACCACCGTGAAGATTATGTGGCAGCCCTTAGCGAACTCGGTTTTGATGCGGTTGATTATATTGCATTGTTGCATTCAACTGAACGTCACTTTCCAAATGCTGCCAAATTAATTGCACCGTTTGGCCACATTGGTGCGATTGTTGAAGCAGTTGATCCATTACCAATGTCATTAATTAAGAACAAAAGTGTCAGTTTCGACTGGGAATTTATGTTTGCCAAGGGTAACTATGACTATCAGCTGACTTCACAAGGTGAATATTTAGCGGAAATCGCACGCCTTTTGGATGACGGAATTTTAGTGTCAACTTTAACTAAAGAGCTTGATGCGATTAGTTTGGCAAATCTACGGACTGCACATGCCCAAGTTGAGGCGGATAAAATGATTGGAAAAATCGTCTTGAGCGGTCAATTTGTGTAGAAAATGTAAAGATTTTCTGAAAGTGTGAAGAATTTATGAAAGCGCTTTACAAAAGTGTCTATTTTCTATAAGATAATTCTTGTATTCAATTAACGAACGAGTGAAAGGGAGATTAAGATATGGTCGGAATTATTATTGCCAGCCACGGTGAATTTGCCGCGGGAATTAAGCAGTCTGGGCAAATGATCTTCGGGGAACAAGAAAAAGTGCAAGTTGTCACTTTTATGCCTGATGAAGGACCTGATGATTTAATGGCTAAGTTTGATACAGCAATCAAAGCATTCGATGCTGAAGATGAAGTGCTGTTTCTAATTGATTTGTGGGGAGGATCACCATTTAACGCTGCTAGCCGGATTCAAGCAGAGCACGAAGATAAGATGGCAATTGTTACGGGGTTAAACTTACCCATGTTAATCGAAGCTTACGGTGCACGTTTCTCAATGACAACCGCACATGAAATTGCTCACTATTTAGTGCCAGTTGCACAAGACGGTGTTAAGAGTTTGCCAGAAACGGTACAAGAAGCACCAGCATCTGAAGCTGCTCCTACAACTGAAGAAACACCAGCTGTAAGTGCAACTGCACCAGCAGAACATACTGGTAAATTAGAATTAAACGTTGGTTTAGTTCGGATTGACTCACGTTTATTGCACGGGCAGGTTGCAACTGCTTGGACGAAAAATGTTGGACCAAACCGAATCATCGTGGTTTCTGATTCAGTTGCCAAAGATGATTTGCGGAAGACTTTGATTGTGCAAGCGGCACCACACGGAGTTAAGGCCAACGTTATTCCAATTTCTAAATTAATTGAAATTTACGATGATCCTCGATTCAAAGCAGTCAAAGCATTATTATTATTCGAAACACCACAAGATGTGCAAAAAGCCGTTGATGCGGGTGTGAAGTTCCCTGAAGTTAACATTGGTTCAATGTCATATACAGAAGGTAAGACCATGATTACTAATGCGATCGCGGTTGATCAAGCCGATGTTGATGCATACAAGGAAATGTCTGATCAAGGCGTGAAATTTGAAGTTCGTAAAGTTCCAAGTGATTCAAGTGAAAGTCTATTCAATTTATTAGCAAAAAAAGGCTTCAAATAACAGTAGCATCTATCGAAATTAAATATTATCAATCGAGAATCTAAACATTGATTTAGTTCTCATTATTATTCGGAGGAATTATTCATGATATCAGTATTTTTTGTTGTATTGATTGCTTTCCTTGCCGGGGTTGAAGGGATTCTTGATGAATTTGAATTCCACCAACCAATTATTGCCGCAACCTTAATTGGTTTGGCAACTGGGCATGTAATGGAAGGGGTTGTCCTTGGTGGAACCTTGCAATTGATTGCCTTGGGTTGGATGAACGTTGGGGCAGCGATTGCACCAGATGCTGCTTTGGCTTCTGTTGTTTCGGCTTACTTGGTTTGTGGACCAGCACACGTTGATCCTAAAACTGGGATTGCGATTGCCATTCCTTTGGCCGTTGCGGGTCAAGTTTTGACTATCTTAGTGCGGATGTTGACGACGACTTTGGCACACGTTGCCGATGGTTATGCTGAAAAGGGTAACATTCGTGGTGTTGAAACAGTCCACATTGGTGCTATTGTACTTCAAGGTTTACGGATTGCGATTCCAATGGTTGTCGTTATCTTAGTTGGGGCTGACCCAGTTCGTCATGCCTTGGCTGCAATTCCCGAAGTAATTACTGGTGGTTTGGCTGTTGCGGGTGGATTTATCGTGGTTGTTGGTTATGCCATGGTTATTAACATGATGGCAACGCCTGACTTGTGGCCATTCTTCTTCCTTGGCTTTGCCTTGTCAGCAGTTACTGAGATTAACTTGATTGCTATGGGTATTATCGGTCTTGTCTTGGCGCTTGTGTACTTACAACTTTCACCTAAGTTTAACGGCGGTGGTGATGGCGGTAATGGTGGCAACAGCGGCTCAGGCAGTGCTGGTGGCGACCCAATCGATGAAATTCTTAACAACTACTAGAGCGGAGGGAAAATACGATGACTGAAAATCAAAATCAAGATTTACATTTAACGAAAAAAGACCTGCGCTCAGTGTGGTGGCGTAGTATGTTCTTGCAAGGTTCTTGGAACTATGAACGGATGCAAAACGTTGGTTGGGCATTCTCAATGATTCCAGCTATCAAGCGTTTGTACAAAACTAAAGAAGACCGCGCGGCAGCTTTGAAGCGTCACTTGGAATTCTTTAACACGCACCCATATGTTGCATCACCAATTTTGGGGGTTGAATTAGCCCTTGAAGAACAACGCGCCAATGGTGCCGAAATTGATGATGAAGCGATTAACGGGGTTAAGGTCGGTATGATGGGACCATTAGCCGGTGTCGGTGACCCAATTTTCTGGGGAACTTTACGACCTGTTATCGGGGCATTTGCGGCTTCACTTGCGTTATCACAAAACATCATGGGACCAATCATTTTCTTCGTCCTCTGGAACCTTATCCGGATGTCATTCCTCTGGTACACCCAAGCGCTTGGATACAAGCAAGGAATGAACATCACCCAAGATTTGGGTGGTGGTATGATGCAAAAAATTACTCAAGGTGCTTCAATTTTGGGTATGTTCATCATGGGTGTGCTGGTACCTCGTTGGACAACTATGAACTTCCCAATGGTTATCTCAAAGGTTAAGAACGATTCTAAGAACGTGATTGATCTTTCATCAATCGTGGATAAAGCTAACTCAGGTAAGCTTTCAGCATCACAAATTCGGAATGTTTACGACCAAGTGGTTTCAGGTAAGTTAATTGATACTCACAAAATTACCACTTTGCAAGATATCTTTAACACATTACTTCCTGGTTTGATGCCATTACTCTTGATGTTCCTTGTCTTGTGGTTACTTCGCAAGAAGGTTAACCCAATCTGGATTATCGTCGGCTTGTTCGTCGTTGGTATTCTTGGTTACTGGGTTGGACTCTTGGGTTAATAATCCAATCAAATTACAAAAAATAGTGGATTAACGGTGTTACTAACCTGATATTCTACGTAAATGGCTTGATTTCTCCTTACTCAGATTAAGAAGAAATCGAGCCATTTTTTTGCCGTAATTTTTTTATTTTTCAAAAAACACTTGTATTATTTTTGTACAGGTTGTATTCTAATAATAGAAAGCGCTTTCAAATATGTAACAGAGGGGAATTTAGTTTATGGCTAAACAAATTATTTTGGATACTGATCCAGGGATTGATGATGCGGTTGCAATTTCAATGGCATTAAAATCTGAGCAATTAGATGTGAAGTTACTAGTGGCAACTGCTGGTAACGTGGGGGTAGCAACAACTTTCGAGAATTTGGGTAAATTGCAGGCGTTCTTGGGTACTAAAGCTCCAATGGTCAAAGGGGCAACTCGCCCATTATTGGTTGACCCGATTGAAGCGAAAAGCGTTCACGGTGTCACAGGGATGGCGGGATATGCTTTTCCCGAACCCGACTTCAGTAGTGAAGTTAGCGGTACTGCAGTTGATGCAATTCATGATGTTGTGGCACATGCAACTGACAAAGTAACGTTGGTGGGGATTGGTCCACTGACAAACTATGCAATGTATCTTCGTCAATATCCACAGGACGTGGCGAATATTGCAGAAATTGTATTGATGGGTGGTGCAATCGGTCGGGGTAACTTTGGGGTGTTATCAGAGTTTAATTTTGCAGCTGATCCACATAGTGCGGACATCGTATTCAAATCAGGGGTACCAATTCGAGTTGCGCCGCTAGAAGTCGGAATGCAAGCAAAAGTGATGCCGGAAACCAGTGAAAAGATTAAACACATGGGTAAAGTTGGCGATATGTTTTATCAATTATTTTCTAAATATCGTGGCGGGAGTTTTCAAACGGGATTGAAAATTTATGATGCATTAGCAATGGGGATGTTAATGAATCCAGAAATGTTTAGCTTTGAAAGTACGCATGTAGCTATCGAAACACATGG
This sequence comes from Periweissella cryptocerci, assembly GCF_004358325.1. Classification (NCBI taxonomy): domain Bacteria; kingdom Bacillati; phylum Bacillota; class Bacilli; order Lactobacillales; family Lactobacillaceae; genus Periweissella; species Periweissella cryptocerci. Next base: position 2,411,975 of record NZ_CP037940.1, read on the forward strand.
ACAATATACAATGGGGGCAAGCTTGATGGATTTCAAAGGTTATCTAAAGCAACCAGATAACGCGGAAATTGCGATTCAAGTTGATGTCGAAGCATTTGAAACATGGTTCTTGGGGACAATTAATTCATTAGACAAGTAAATGACAGGGGGATTGGACTATGAACTCGTTCGTTATAATTCTATTAGGGGGAATTTCCATTGTCTTGTTGGTTTATATGATTATCAAGAAAATGGACATTAAAATTTCATTATTAACAATCGGGATTTTGCTGATGTATGTAGCATTATTACTTGGCAAGAAAGTTACCACGCTAGAACCAACGGGGGCATCGTGGCTAAACCCGATTCAAGCACTAGTTGATCAATTCACTACCACCCTTGCTGGACCGGGGTTTGTTATCCTAATTTTGGCAGGGTATAGTGCTTACATGAGTAAGATTGGTGCTAATGCGGTGACAGTTAACGCATTAACAAAACCATTAAAACACGTCAAATCAGTATATATTCTCGTGCCAATTGTATTCTTGATTGGAAACATACTATCATTGGTTGTACCAAGTGCATCAAACTTAGCCATTATTTTATTGGCTACTTTATATCCAGTGTTGCGTGCAACCGGGATGAGTCGCTTGAGTGCGGGGGCGGTTATCGCGACATCGGCAACAATTGTGCCAACACCATTAGGCTCTGATAACGTGGCGATGGCGGCAGCATTACATTTACCAGTTACTGAATATGTGTTCAAATATCATGCGTTGATTTCAATTCCAACATTGATTTTCATCGCGGTGGTTCATTATTTCTGGCAAAAACGCCAAGATAAAAAGACCGCATTAATTGTGACTGAAAAAGAAGAAATTCAAGAAATTCCGGAAGATATTCACCAAAATGATTCGTTTGGATACCGCGTTATTTATGGGTTATTACCGGTGATGCCAATTATTTTGTTAATCGTTGCATTCTTTGTCAATTTGAGTTTGAAAACGCCAATTCAATTAACAGTTCAGATTGTTTCGATTATTAGCTTATTCATTGCCATCGTGACCGAGTTAATCTACAAGCAAAATGTAAATCAAGTCCTTAAGGACACGAATGGTTTCTTTAATGGAATGGGCGGAGCGATGGGAATCGTTGGCTTGCTAGTCGCCGCGCAAACATTTGTGGCTGGGTTAGCATCACTTGGAATCATGGAAATGGTGCAAAAATCAATGGCATCAGTTCATGGCTCAGGTTTACTCCTACCGATTATAATGGTGGCCTTTACGGCGGTAATTGTATTATTGAGTGGGAGTGGCGTTGCGTTAGTCTTTGCCATGGTACCGTTGGTTGTCCCATTGACGCAGGCGGCTGGAATTCAACCTGAAGCACTGTCAGTACCACTACAATTAGCGGGTAACTTATTCCGTGCAGTTTCACCAGTGGCCGCGGTAATCTTGATTGTGGCTGGAACGACAAAACTTGAACCAATGCAAATTGTTAAACGGACATCTGTACCGATGGTTGCTGGGGTAGTGTTCATGTTGGTCTTATCGTTAATTGTCTTATAATAAATGTCAAATTTAGCTACTATTTTGTTGATTATTTATTAACTTAGAAGCTAGGAAAATGACAGTTAGCAAAAATAGTATGGTTAGCTTCATTGTTGGTGCAACTTATTTGTTAAAATAAGTCGAGTTCGATTCTCGATGAAGCAATAAGAAAGGTCGTGTCGATAATGAAAGTAGTTTCCAAACCAGTCCAAGTATATAATTCGATTTTAGATAAGATTGATTCTGAACATTTTGTCGGAATGTTACCATCCGAAAACGACTTAACAAAATTATTCAATGTTAGTCGCGGAACCATTCGTAGTTCATTGAATCTGCTTAAAGAGGACGGCATTATTAGCAGCATTAAAGGAAAGGGAAACATTATTAATGCCCATGTGACTAGCGAAAAAAAATCTGGGCTTGAAATTAATGATTCGCCGTTTTATAAGAGCTGTGACAAAGTAATTGAAAATGTTGATGCTTATTCTTTACGGCATGCTGAGTCGAGCCACTCCAAGAAACTATTTGGTGCGGGTGATCATTTCACCATCAATCTTTGGTATGGTCCAGCTGACCAATACATCGGCAATGATTTTTGTATGGTTTCAAAAGAACTTGCGGAAGCGCATAACGTTGAAAGCATGAATTCAGAAGCATTACGAAATTTCCTGGAAAAGCAGCTATATGACCTGTCGAGTTATTCAACGTTATCAATGACGATTTCATTACGTGATAAAAGTGACTTTAAACGTAAATTTGCTGATGAAGTCAATCAATTAGTTGTATTGACGGAAGATTTATTTGACAGTGATCATGCGCTACTGTGTCAATCAAAGTATTATGTACCACTCCAATTCTTTCGGACAATGCTCAACCGGACTAATTACTAAGAAATTGTGGGTCTGTAGTTTGGATGGTAAAACGCAGTGATTGTGAATTATGAGATGTTAAACGCGTTATTTATTGTAACGAGCGGGAAGCTATAGTCACTGGGCAATTTTATGTTAATATTTAATATGTGAGGTTTTAACATGAAAAAATTATTGGTTATTGTTGGCGCAGTGATAGTAGTTTTTAGCGGATGCGTTTCAGGGCAAGTATCGGCTAAATCCAGCAGATATCAAACAATTGTGACAACTAAAAAAACAAAAAGAATTAAGTATTACATTAAGAATCCGAAACAAAAAACGGTATCAAAATTAAGCACTACACGGCGACAACGTCCCTTAAAAATAAAACAAATAAAATTAGCAAAAAAGATGAAACAAAGCACTTTGTATGCGATTAAAACAGTACGAGTGAAGAAGCCCATTCGTGGTTCAAAGTGGAATTATACGACGTACGTACTGTTAACAAGTGCGACTGGAAAAAAGGTTGGGTATGTCAAGAAGGCACATTTAGAAAAAGGAAAATATTTAACGCCTGAACAACGCCAGTTATTAAAAGGTTATGTAACTGGAAATGTGCGCAAGCAACGCTTAGTTTTAAATAAAAGCGCGGTCAGACAGCTGTTGGCATTAACACCACGGCAAGTTACGACGCAGAGTAAAATTACGGATTGGCCGGCTTTAAATAAGGCAGTTATTTTTGGTGATTCGATTGCGCGTGGCCGTGAATACGTCGATGGGGAGGCAACAATAGCGGCAAAACCATTTATTAATGATGCTTTACAAAAAATTGGTGTAACTGGTAATATTCAGAATTATGCTTATTCTGGGTCGGGCGTGTGTGCTTATGCTAATAAATCATTTCCCCGTAATTTGGCTTGGCAAATTGATAACCGCAAGTTTGCTCGTTATCCAGTGATTTTTTTGGCATATGGTACTAATGATTGGGGGCTCACTGTGCAGGGTAAGAAATCGCTCTTGCAAGTTGCTCGTACGTTAGATGATGATATTCAAAAAATGCGTGAGCAAGCACCAGACACGAAAATACTAGCCGTCTTGCCGATTGACCGCTTTAATAGTAAGCATGATAATCTGTATACTAACTATAAAGTAAGCAAACAAGGCTACACGTTAGAAGAATTAAATGCAGTGTTCAAGCAAGTCTATCAAGCTAATGGAATTCCTGTATTCGACTGGCATCAAGGACAAAATGCAGCCATAACATCGTACAAGGACATGTCAGACGGGGTGACACATCCGACGAAGCGTGGCTATGCGAAAATGGCTACAAAGTTAGCAGGCTGGTTACAGCAACAATAGTGGAATTAAACAGTGTGAGGTCAAGATGAATTATGTCTTGGCTTTTTTTAATGCGCTTGTGGTAACATTAAATTAGTGAAAATAGTTGATTGGAGTAAATAAAATGGCAGTAATTTTAAATAAACAAGTTGAATTTACGACGCGGGCGAATTCGATGTATACGTCAATTAATCCCAAACCGGGTATGTTGATATTTGGTGATGGCGGCGTTGAATTTCGCGCCAATGCTGGTAATGGCTTCATTCAAATCCCATGGCGGGAAGTGACTGGGGTTCGCGCACAAGCATTTTTCTGGAATAAATATATCCGCGGATTCTTCATTGATACTAAATCGGGTTCGTTTAATTTTGTCGTGAGTCGCGCCCGGCAAGCTCTGACGGTTATGGATCAACACTTGAGTCGAGATGTTATGTCGATTAACGAAGGTTTAGTTCAACGTCGACTTAAGAAGAATAAATAGAAAATAGGTGAATCCAATGTATACAACACGAATTGAACGGCTTAAAAAAATGTTGGCAATGATGGAAATGGACGGTTTGTTTGTTACTAACGGGTTTAACATGCGTTACTTAACCGGTTTTTTAGGCGGTAATGGGGATGGTGTTGTTTTAGTTACTAAACAAAGTGTTTTGCTGATTACTGATTCTCGCTATGAAGAAGAACTTAAAGCAAGTTTACCAGCTGAAGTAACGCTAGTGATTACGCGCGATTATTATCAAGAGGCCGCTAAGCAAACTGAAAAAGCCGGAGTATTACGGTTAGGATTTGAGGATGATTTAGCGTTCCGCGTTTTTGACTTAATGGACGAAT